>JBIQML010000081.1:0-11960 GCA_044463405.1 Nakamurella lactea
CCGCGACGGCGCCGACGGCTACGTCACCACCTACGCCCAGGTGGCCGGCCGGCCCGCGATCCACGCCGCCCGCTGCCGCACCCGGTCCACCCTGGTGATCCTGGACGAGATCCACCACGCCGGCGACGGTTTGTCCTGGGGCGATGCCGTCGGCGACGCGTTCGACGAGGTGTCCCGCAGGCTCTCGCTCACCGGCACCCCGTTCCGCACCAGGGCCGACGAGCGCATCCCGTTCGTCAATTACGACATATCAGGCGACCTGTTGACCTCGCTGGCCGACTACAGCTATGGCTATCGGGAGGCGCTGGCCGAGGGCGTGGTGCGTCCGGTGGTGTTCGCCGCCTACACCGGGGTGTCCCGGTGGCGCAACAGCGCCGGCGAGGTGGTGGCGGCATCGCTGTCCGACCCCGGCACCAAGTCGGTGGAGGCGGCCGCCTGGCAGACCGCGCTCGACCCGGCGGGGGGCTGGGTGCCGCACGTGATCGCCGCCATGGACGAGCGGATCAGCCACCTGCGGGCCTCCGGCATGCCGGACGCGGCGGGGTTGCTGCTGGCCAGCGACCAGGACGACGCCCGCGCCTACGCCGACCTGGTGCGATCGGTGACGGGGCACCGGCCCGCCCTCATCCTGTCCGACGACCCACGCGCCTCGAAGAAGATCGAGAGGTTCCGGACCGCGGACACCCGGATGGCGGTGTGCGTGCGGATGATCTCCGAGGGTGTGGACATCCCGCGGGCCGCCTGCCTGGCCTGGATGACCAACTACCGCACGCCGCTGTTCTTCGCCCAGGCGGTCGGCCGCGTGGTGCGCTCCCGTCGACCGGGGGAGACCGCCACCGTCTTCCTGCCCGCGGTGCGCCCGCTGCTGGCGCTGGCCGCCGAGATGGAGACCGACCGCAACGCGGTGATGCTGCCCCCGCCGCCCGCGGACGACGAGGGGCTGGACCCGCTGGACCTGGCAGAGCAACCGGCATCGGACGAGCCAACCGGCGACGGCGGCATCGAAACGGTGGACTCGGAGGCGGCGTTCGCGCACCTGCTGGCCTCCGGCCGGGCGGTGACGGCGCAACCCGCGGCGACGGCGCAGCCAGGCCCGGGCTACGAGCTGTCCGGGGAGGATGAGGAGTTCCTCGGGTTGCCGGGGCTGCTGACCCCGGAGCAGACGGCTGCGCTGCTGGCCCGGCGGGACTCGGAGCTGCGGCGGCGGGTCACCGAGCACCGCACGGCCGACCAGTTGCAGCCCACCGGCACCGACGGCGGGGTGGCGTCCTGGCGGGTGGCCGCCGACCTGCGCCGGGAGGTCAACCAGCTGGTGGGCAGGCTGGCGGCGCGCACCGGGGAGCGGCACGCGGCGATCCACGCCCGGATCCGGCGGGCGGTGCCCGGTCCGGTGTCGGCGGCGGCCAGCACGGACCTGCTGGAGCGGCGCCGCGACCACCTGCTGGGGTTGTTGTAGCCGGTGGAGTCCACCGACAGCGCGCGCCTCGTGTGTCCCTCATGGCGTGATGGCGCCACCGGGGACACCCAAGGGGATTCTTCGGGGCTCAGGTGCTGCTGACCAGGCCCTTGATGGCCCCGGCCAGGGCGACCAGGCCGGAGACCAGGAACAGGTACCAGCCGATCCAGCCGGTGGAGAACAGCGAGCCGAGGTCGCCCGTGCCGCCGTGCCAGAACACCCACCACACCGCGCACAGCACCGCGATCAGCGCCGCCACGATCGCCACCACGCCGGGCGGCCGGTGATCCAGCGGTAGCAGCATCAGCACCCCCAGCAGCACCAGCGCCACGCCGAGCACCATCACGGCCAGCACGGCGTAGGCACCCAGGGTCGGCGCGACGCCACCCTGCACCCTCAGCGCGGCCTTCAGGGAGTGGAACAGGTCCCAGCCGCCAGCGTCACCGCCGGCGCCGCGCAGCCACGGCACCCACAGCTGGGCGATGCCGGCCCCGCCGCCCAGGATCAGCAGCACCGCGGCGACCACGTCACTGCGGACGGCGCGATCACCCGGATCCGACATCACCGGCCACTGGCCGTACGAGGGCATCTGCGGGGTGCTGGTGGGATAGCTCATGGGAGGCGGTCCTCCAGGGTCGGCCCAGGGGCGGCCGGTCGATGCCCGACCGCCGGTGCGCACTCATCATCGCTCATCCGCCACCCGGCAGGCGGGTGATTCTGCCCGCCGTGTCGGTTTGCGAATGCCGGCTGCCGCCGCGATCCCAGAGGTCGCCACCTGCGTAAACACCGGGCTGATGCCCGTGGGTGGTCGCCGGCGCGGTCACGGACGGGTGAGCGTCCGACCCCGGGATAGGCCGGAGCCCGGCGGCATGGTGATCCGCCGGGCTCCGGAAAGGTCGCGCCGCGCGTCGCGGCGCGCGGCTCAGTTGTCGGCTCGCTGGTCCTGCACCACCGCGGCGAGTTCGGTCAGCCGCGCGGAGTGCTCGTTGGCGTGATGCCCGCAGAACAGCAACTCACCACCGTTGGCGAGGACGACCCGGACGGCGGCTGCCGCCCCGCACCGGTCGCACCTGTCGGCGGCGGTCAGTGCGGCCGGACTGGTCATTGTTCCGGTCATGTCGTCCTCCTCCTGGAACGGCCACCCGAGGTGGCTCCTTCTGCGTACCGCCAACGGCGGTACTTGCGTTCTACCCCACACGACGCTGGCGGAACCCGCATTGTTCCCGCCACACGCCGATTGGTCCCGAAACGTGACACGATCCATGCTGCCCGGTGATGTCCCGCGACGCCGGGGTTTTCGCCCACCGCGTAACGGTCGCGGTGCGGGTGCGGGCAGTGAGCGACGGCGACGAGCAGGGAGTGCGGCGGTGACGGACCATCTCGCACGGCCCACACCCGGGTCGGCAGGTGCGTCCTACCACTGCGAATACGCCTGGCTGGGCGGCGAGCGCGCCGTCGCCGACGTGCTCGTCACCGTCGCCGACGGGCTGATCCGCGAGATAACGGCCGGTGTTGCCGCCCCGCCGGGTGCGCACAGGCTGCCGGGTCTGGCGCTGCCCGGGCTGGTGAACACCCACTCGCACGTGTTCCACCGGGCCATCCGCGGGCAGGCCCAGTCCGGCGTGGCCGACTTCTGGGCCTGGCGGGAGGTGATGTACGCCACGGCCGACGTCCTGGACCCCGACCTGCTCTACCGGCTCGCGCTGGCGACGTACGCGGAGATGGCGCTGGCCGGCATCACCGCCGTGGGGGAGTTCTGCTACCTGCATCACGACCGCGACGGCGCCCGCTACCCGGACCCCAACGAGATGGGCCGGGCGGTGATCCGGGCGGCCGCCGACGCCGGCATCCGGATCACCCTGCTGGACACCTGCTACCTGCAGGCCGGCGTCGACGGAGCGCCGCTGGCGGGGGTGCAGCGTCGCTTCGACGACGGCTCGGCGGAGGCCTGGGCCGCCAGGGTGGAGGCGCTGGCCGGTTCCGAGACCGGCCCCCTGGCGAGGGTCGGGGCGGCGATCCACAGCGTCCGCGCGGTGCCCCGCGAGGCGATCGGTGCGGTGGCCCGGTTCGCCCGGCAGCAGGGCATGCCGCTGCACGCGCACGTCTCCGAGCAGCCCGCCGAGAACGAGGCGTGCCTGGCGGCGTTCGGGCTCACCCCGGTCGGCCTGCTGGAGGCCGAGGGTGCGCTGGGTGCCCACGTCACCGCCGTGCACGCCACCCACCTGACCGATGCGGACATCGCCACCCTGGGGCGCACCCGCACCGTGATCTCGATGTGTCCCACCACCGAGCGCAACCTGGCGGACGGGCCGGGGCACGCGCTGGCCCTGGCGGCCGCCGGATCGCCGGTGTGCGTGGGCAGCGACGGGCACGCGGTGATCGACCTGCTGGAGGAGGGCCGGGCCATCGAGATGAACGAGCGCCTGGCCACCGGCCGGCGCGGGCACCTGACGGCCCGGCGGATCGGGCACGCGCTGACCGACGCCGGGGCCGCCTCGATCGGCTGGGACGGCGGCAGCATCGCTGTCGGCGCGCCCGCGGACCTCGTCACCGTCGATCTCGACTCGGTGCGCACCGCGGGTGCCCGCTCGGCCGACGTGCTCGCACACGTGGTGTTCGCCGGCACCGCCGCCGACGTGCGCACCGTGATCGTGGGCGGCTCGGTGGTGGTGGACGACGGCGTGCACCTGGCCGTGCCGCACACCGGCCGGGAACTGGATGCGGCCATCGCCGAGGTGTTGCGCCGCGCCGATCGCTGAGCCCCCGGCCTTGAATCAGGGGCACGGGCCGCTACCGTCGGCCGGTGGAGTTCTCCGAGGTGATCCGCCGGCGCCGCATGGTGCGCAACTACGACCCCGACCGGCCCGTCCCACCGGAGGCGCGGGACCGGTTGCTGGCCGCGGCGTTGCGCGCCCCCAGCGCCGGCTTCTCCCAGGGCTGGGGGTTCCTGGTGCTGGACGAGGCGACAGACCGGGAGCGGTTCTGGGCGGTGACGGGAGACACCGGCGATCCCGATCACCGGCCCGACGCCTGGCTGACCGCCCTGCGCCGTGCGCCGCTGCTGGTGGTCTGCTTCTCGCACAAGGACGCCTACCTGGACCGGTACGCCGAGTCCGACAAGGGCTGGACCGACCGGGACGAGGCCCGCTGGCCGGTGCCCTACTGGGACATCGACACCGGCTTCGCCGCGCTGCTGCTGCTGCTGGACGCGGTCGACCAGCAACTCGGCGCATGCTTCTTCGGCGTGCCGCCGGAGCGGATCGGAGCGCTGCGCGAGGCGTTCGGCGTTCCGGGCGCATTCACCCCGATCGGCGTGGTGTCGGTCGGCTACCCGGCGCCGGACCGGCGATCGCCGTCGCTGCGCCGCGGGCACCGACCGGTCGACCAGGTGGTGCACCACGGCCGGTGGGACGGGGCCGGCTGACGGCCGTGCCGTCGACGGTGATCACCCCGCCGGTGCCGCCACGTCGCCGTCGGTGATCGCGAGGGAGGAGAACGCGTCGCCGTAGTGCTCGCAAGCGCCACCGAGCAAGCCACCCGGTGCCGCAGCGGGTATGGTCAACGCGTCGACGGTGCGGCACACCACGGTGTCGCGCCACGGGGAACCCGGTGGGAATCCGGGACTGTCCCGCAGCGGTGATCGGGAACGACAGCCGTCACCTCGCCTCCGGGCGGGGTAACAGCACTGGGCCTTACGGCCTGGGAAGCGACGGCCAGTAGGACGGACCGAGATTCGGCCCGGCGCCCGTAGTCCGAATACCCGATGTCGGCACGCGGGCCACCGGTCCGCGTGGCCATGACCGCCCCGCGGAGGGCACGGCGGCAGGCAGGCAGTCGGGCTCGGAGTTCCGGGCATCGGGTGGCCGCCGGCCCCGCGCGATTCGCCCGGGAGATCCGGCCGACCACCGCGAGGCCGAAGGAGCCTGCCGTGCCCCACGATCCGTCTCACCTGCCCACCCGTCGTGTCGCGCCCCCGGGGCCGGACCGGCAGTCCGGCGGCTTGCCAGGAAGGCGCCGCCTCTCGACGATCGGGGCCCTGATGGTTGCCTCCGTGCTGGCGCTGTCCGGTTGTGCCTCGAACGACGGTGACGGCAGTGCCGCCTCGGGCCGGGCCGGTTCGCCCTCCGCCGGGGAGAGTGCCGCGTCGATGTCGTCGCCGTCCGGATCCGGGGTGGGCGCATCCTCGGCGCCGCAGTCGTCTGGGGGCTCCGTCACCGCCTCGTCGCCGTCCGAGGGCTCCGTCACCGCCTCCTCGCCGTCCGAGGGCTCCGTCACCGTCTCGTCGTCGCCGGCCGGTACGTCCACCGCCGAGCCCGCGGCGGGCATCGGTGCCAACGGCTGTGTCACCGACTTCGACCCGGCCGCCGACTACTTCCCGCACAAGGTGCACCTGCAGTACGCCAAGAACTTCACCGTCAACTACCACCGCTCCTACGCCGTAGTGACGGTGTCCCAGCCCAGCCCCGGTGCGAAGCCCGCTCGTTATGTGCTGGTGCGTTGCGGCGCCCCCGAGCCGGCACTGAGCGGTTCGCTGGCGAACGCGCAACAGGTCACCGTCCCCGTGCACTCGCTGTTCTCCGGGTCCACCACGCAGCTGCCGTCCCTGGTGATGCTGCACCGGCTCGACGTGCTCACCGGGGTCGCCTCCAAGGCCTACGTCTCGGAAGAGCAGGTGCTCAAGCGGGTCTCGTCACCGAAGGTCGTCGAGTACGCCAACGCCGCCGGCACCGTCGACGCCGAGAAGGTGGTGATCGCCAAGCCCGATGTGGTGATCACGGGCGGGACCGACGACCCGGCCTACGCGGGCATCGAGCAGGCGGGCATTCCGGTACTGGCCGATGCCGACTGGCTGGAGAACGACCCGCTCGGGCGTGCCGAGTGGATCAAGTTCTTCGCCGTGCTGACCGACACCGCGCCCGTCGCCGAGAAGGCCTTCGGCCAGGTGGTTTCCGCGTATCACAAGACCTCGGCCCTGGCGGCCGGGCAGCCGAAGGTTCAGGTGGTGACGGGCCAGCCGTATCAGGGCACCTGGTACGTGCCGGGCGGCGGCTCCTACACCGCGGCGCTGATCGCCGATGCGGGTGGCACCTACCCGTGGGCGAAAACCTCGTCCACCGGCAGCATCTCCACCGACGTGGAGACCGTATTCGCCAAGTCCGGCAAGGCTCCGGTGTGGCTGGCCAGCACGACCTGGACCACCAAGAAGCAGGCATTGGCGGAGAACTCGGCGTTCTCGAAGTTCACCGCGTTCGCCGACGGCAACGTGTGGAACGCCGCGAAGGACGTCACGCCGTCCGGCGGCAACAACTTCTACGAACTCGGAGCGGCCCGGCCGGATCTGATCCTGGGGGACCTGGTGGCGATCATGCACCCGGACACGCTGCCGCACCACGACTTTGCCTTCTACCTGAAGCTGACCTGACCATGACCCTTCGCCGACCCCTCGCCAGCACGACAGTGCCGCACACTTCCCCGTCGCTGGCGCCGGGTTCGTTGGCCGAGGCCCCGTCGACGACTCCCATGGCGCCTTCGGTCGCGGCGCCGTCCGTGGCGCTGGCCTCGCGACGGGGCCGCGTCACCGCCATCCTGGGCCTGCTGATCGTGCTGGCGATCGGGACCACGCTGCTGGCGGCGTGCGTGGGATCGGTGGGGGTGCCACTGTCCGAGACGCTGCGCGTGCTCACCGGCCGGGCCACGGTGGACCCGCAGATGGGCGTGCTGCTGACGGACATCCGGCTGCCCAGGGTCGCCACCGCGGCGGTCGCCGGGGCGGGGCTGGCGGTGGCCGGTCTGGTGATGCAGACGCTGTTCTCCAACCCGCTGGCCGACCCGTACATCCTCGGGGTGTCCTCCGGCGCCGGTCTGGGGGTGGCGGTGGTGACGATAGGATCCGGCAGCGCGGCGTCGGCGTTCGCCGCGGCCGTCGGAGGCGCGGGGCGGCTGGGCACGGTCGGCGCGGCGGCGGTCGGCGCCGGGGCGGTGCTCGCGCTGGTGCTGCTGATGGGTCGCTGGGTGCGATCGGTGGTGGCGCTGCTGATCATCGGGGTGATGATCGGCGCGGTGGCCGGGGCGGGGGTGTCGCTGCTGCTGGCCTTCGC
Organism: Nakamurella lactea; assembly: GCA_044463405.1. Taxonomy (GTDB): domain Bacteria; phylum Actinomycetota; class Actinomycetes; order Mycobacteriales; family Nakamurellaceae; genus Nakamurella; species Nakamurella lactea_B. Next base: position 7,555 of record JBIQML010000081.1, read on the forward strand.
CGATCCGGCACGGGCGCAGAAGTTCGTGCTGTGGGGCATGGGGTCGGTGGCCGGCACCGACTGGCCGGATCTGACGCTGCTGGCCCCGGTGGTGGCTGTCGGGATCGTGCTGGCCGGGCTGCTGTCCCGGTCGTTGAACGTGCTGTTGCTGGGGGAGACGTACGCGGCGTCGATGGGCGTGGCGGTGCGACGGGTGCGGGCCTGGGCGATCACCGCGACGGCGCTCATCGCCGGTGCGGTGACGGCGTTCTGCGGGCCGATCGCCTTCCTGGGGATCGCCGTGCCGCACCTGACGCGACTGGCGCTGGGCAGCTCGGATCATCGGGTGCTGGTGCCCGGGTGCGTGCTGATGGGCGTGGCGGTGTGCCAGCTCTGTGCGGTGGTGGCGCAGCTTCCGGGCCAGGACGGGGTACTGCCGCTGAACGTGATGACGGCGGTGGTCGGCGCGCCGGTGGTGATCGCGGTGCTGCTGCGGTCACGACGGCTGGCGGCGGGGGTGGTGACGTGACGGATCCTGCCCGCTTGTGTGTCCCAGGTGGCGCTATTCCGCCACCCCAGACTCACAAGGCGATCGAGGAGAGGCGGGGCCTCCGGCTGACCGGGCTGACCGTGGGATATCGCGGCGGCATGGGGCATGGTCGCCGGCACACGCACACCGTGCTGGCCGGCCTGACGTTGCAGGCGGCACCCGGGGCGGTGACGATGCTGCTGGGCCCCAACGGATCCGGGAAGTCCACCCTGCTGCGCACCGTGGCCTGCCTGCAGCCGGCGCTGTCCGGGCGGGTCGAGGTGGACGGCCAGGATCTTGCCCGGCTGTCGCCGCGCCTGCGGGCCATGCGGCTGGCGGTGGTGCTCACCGAGCGCTTCGATCCCGGCCTGCTGACCGGGGGAGAGGTGGTGGCGCTGGGCCGTCACCCGCACCTGGGGGCATCCGGGTCGCTGAGCCCGGCCGACCGGTCCGCGGTCGCCGAGGCGATGGCGGTGATGCACGCCGAGGACCTGGCCGGCGTGCGCGTGGCGGAGATGTCCGACGGTCAGCGACAGCGGATCATGGTGGCGCGTGCCCTGGCACAGCAGCCCCGGTTGCTGGTGCTGGACGAGCCGACCGCGTTCCTGGACGCGCCCGCGCGCATCGAACTGCTGGAGCGGTTGCGGGTGATCGCCGCGGAGCGGGGCATCGCCGTGGTGCTGTCCACCCACGACGTCGAGACGGCTTTGCGCGCAGGCGGATTCGCCTGGCTGATCGTGCCCGGCGCCGACGGGCGCTCCGTGACCAGCGGGCTCATCGATCGGCTGGCGGCGTCCGACGCCATCAATGCGGCGTTCGACTCCCCGGCCGTCTCGTTCCACCCGGCGTCGGGCACCTTCCGGCTGCGGTGAGGCCAGGGCGGCCGAGCGTGCGCGGGCGGTAGATCGATGGCGCCGTCCGGATCAGCCCGCGATGACCGCCGCCGTGAAGTGCATCAGGTGATCCTGCTGCTCGGCTCCGCCCTCGGAACCTGACAGGATCACCTCGACCACGGTGCGGGATCCCTTGACTCCGACCGATGCTGCGCCGAGGTCCACGGCGACCATGGAGACGAAGGTCCCGCCGTTGTGGTTGTGAACGACAACCGCCCTGTGCCCGGCGACGGTCTGCCTTGTCGACGACGAACCGAATCCGAGTGGTGGCCAGGGGGTGGCGTCCACGTGCAGGCTGATCGCCCTGTCCGGCGCGATCCACTGGCACCCGTGCAGGCCGAACCCCCCCGCGCCCGACATGCGCCGCTACAGGATCGACACCCAGACCGGACCAGCCCCCGAGTTATGTTGCTACTTCAAGTCAAGTGGCCGCCTTGGTCACGGTGGCCGCCGGGCACTCCGGGTGACGTGGAAGGCTCGATGAAGGGCTCCCGCGGGCCTATCCACTCGATAGACCCAAGCGCCATCGCCATGCCGTACATACTTAGTTCAGGTGTCACAAGATTCGCGCCAGTAAGCACCGGCACGCCGGTGCTTGTGCGAAGCGGCGGATTGTAATGGATGCTCGAAACAAGATTCACGGAATCGTCGAAAGCACCTGGGGAGATCACGCGGCTACCAAGGGCTGCACGCGGCATCACTGTGACATGTACCGAACTTCCTACGCCTCGCCCTCCTAGCTCATCCGACCGCTTCACTATGACCCGAGCCAACGTGCTGGCGATTTCCAAACTGTGTCCAGGATGACGCTTGCGATATCGCGTGATCGCGTCCGCGGCTTCTATGAGCATCGATTTTCCTGGCACATTCCCGATGGCCCACAGGCGGAACTCGTCCCGGGCGACGGGGACGCTTGGGAGAGCTTGCGTGAAATGGTCATAGTCTGTGCGGGCGCGACCCGCTCGCAATCGAAGTGCATTATCAGAGTTGCTGATGACCTGAAGTAGCGGCCTTGGCGGCTTGGTTGGGGCTTCCCGGTCACTTGCGTAACCGACGGCCATTACGGCGAACCAAGGGTCAGGGGGTCGGAGCCGGCGCAACTCCTTCCCGACACTTTCACACAGTGCTTCGCGCCATTGACGGTACCGAATGGGGTCCGCCATAGTGGATAAATTGTCGACCAGCCACTTTTCCGTTTCACCGCCAAGGTTTGCGACTCCGGCGAAGCCAAGCAAGTATTGGCCCGCGTAAAAGGTCGATTTCACCGTCGACTCGGAGAACCTGTGTTGTACCCGTTTCTTGCCCTTGAATCGAACCTCCCTGCTCCACGTGATCATCTGGTCGGTTGCCAGAATTACGGACTCCGCTGCCGCATAACCAACCACCACTGTCATGGGACTGCCCTTCTCTCTCCGCACTCGCGGCCCCAAGGAAATCTACATGGCGTCGTGGTCAGCAGGTCCTTTCGTACTTGGGCGCGTGCCGCCATGTCACGCAGCCCTGCGAGACCGCAGGGGTGCCTTTTAGGACTAGCAACGTTGCAGGGACAGGTGGCTCCGCCATGCGAGCAGGGCGACGGTGGTCGGCATCGCAGCACCGTGCGGGTGATGGGTCGGGTGATCAGGGCGCGGACAGTGTCGGCGGAGGCGGCCAGCGCGCGGACGGTGTCGGCGGTGATCACGCCGTGGCCCGCGAGTTCGGCGGGTAGATCGTCCTGCCCGGCCTGGGTGCTGACATTGATGTAGACGTTCAGCGTCGTCCGCCGCCGGTAGCCGGCCATCGTCCCGACCCGGCCCGCGGAACCGGCCGGCGCGGAGGAACCGGCTCGCTCGGTGGTTCCGGGCTTGTGGAGGTTGCGCGGCGCCGTCCGGGGTCAGCGCCTCGACCACCGAGGCCGTATCCGCCCCGGCCGGGTCCGATGCGGCCGCCGCCAGCCGTTCGGCCAGCACCTGTTGCGAGGCGTCCAGCGCCCACTCCGGATCCGGCGGCACCTCTCGGCCTCGGTCGCACCAGCCGGAATACTCGTCACAGGCGGCGGAGGTGCCGTCGAACGGGTCGTTCCTGCCGTGTAGCGGCACGTCGCTGCCGTGACACCACGACCTAGGCGGCGTCGGTATCCGGCTGTATAGTCACCGCGCCCCCGTCTCCATGATCAGATTATGTGTTCCATTCGCAGACCTACGCTCGTACGTACATACGTCAGGGGTGTCGCTCAGAGCGAACGCGTCGGTCGGCGCCAGGGTTCGTGGCGTCATCACAGACGCACGACGCGGGCATGCGCTCCGCGCATCTGCGTTCATGGCGTCACGAGAGGCGCGCGGCGCGGGTGTCGTCGGGGCCGTCACGGCGGGAACGATGGGAGCCTGGCTGAGGGTCGCGGTCGAGGCACCCTGGGGATGCCCGCGGTACCGGAGGACGGAAGGAGAGTTGGAGAGCGCTCCTCACCCCTGGACATGCGTCGCAGAGGCGCGAGGCGCGCAAGTCGCGCTGGGGCCGAATCCGTCGGCGTGAAGGCCATTCGGTCCGCCCGCGCGGCCACTGCCCCGTGCGTGAAGGCCACAACTCCTCGTCAGGGCGTTCGCCCGCGGCGGGGTGGCCGCGCCGTTGTCTTCGGCCTACTCCAGGTAGTCCCGCAACACCTGGGATCGAGACGGGTGACGCAGCTTGGACATCGTCTTGGACTCGATCTGCCGGATCCGCTCCCGGGTGACCCCGTAGACCTGGCCGATCTCGTCGAGCGTCCGGGGCTGCCCGTCGGTGAGGCCGAAGCGCAGCCGGACCACGCCGGCCTCCCGCTCGGAAAGCGTCTGCAGCACCGACTGCAGCTGGTCCTGCAGCAACGTGAACGACACCGCGTCCACCGCGATCACGGCCTCGGAGTCCTCGATGAAGTCGCCGAGCTGCGAGTCGCCCTCGTCACCGATGGTCTGGTCCAGGCTGATCGGCTCCCGGGCGTACTGCTGGATCTCCAGCACCTTGTCCGGGGTGATGTCCATCTCCTTGGC
>JBIQML010000082.1:0-11431 GCA_044463405.1 Nakamurella lactea
AGGCGAACCAGCCGAACGCGGCGGCACCGCCGGGGGTGAAGAACCCCAGGTTGGCGGTGATGGCGCCGAACAGGTACAGCCAGTAACTGAACGCGTTGAGCCGGGGGAAGGCCACGTCCGGGGAGCCGATCTGGATGGGCAGCACCAGGTTGGCGAAGCCGAACACGATCGGTGTCGCGTAGAACAGCAGCATGATCGTGCCGTGCATGGTGAACAGTTCGTTGTACTGCTCGTCGGACAGGAACTGCAGACCGGGACGGGCCAGCTCGGTTCGCATCAGCAGGGCCATCGCCCCGCCGATCATGAAGAAGCTCAACGAGGTGACGCAGTACATCACCCCGAGCACCTTCGGATCCGTGGTGCGCAGGTAACCTAGGAGTTTCGAACCCCGCACGCCCTGCTGGACCGGGCCTGGGCGAATCGTCGCCGGACGGGGAGCGACGGCGGTCATAGGGACCTCTCACTGGTGCGGATGTGCCTGGACGCGCGACAGCGCACTCTCGCGCGGACCCGCTCGGGCCAGTGCCTTTGGTGAACGTCTGCCGCCAGCGTCAACGCTAGAGTGAATGGACGAAAAAGTCCAGACGAGGCGATTGACGCGACCCCGGTGGCCCTCGGAGCGCTCTCGCGGTGATGTCACCCGGCGGCGCTCATGGCTGGCCGTGGGGCGCCCAAGCGGGCATGCCACCAGCGGAAGGAGGCGGCGACGAGCGGCGTGAGCGGTGGGATGCGGCAACCCAATGCCGCTGGGCCCGATCCGCGGGCCGAGCGACGTTGTCGGTGTCGCACTCGTCAATTGAACCAACCCGTCCATTGGTGTGGCATAATGCGGAAAAGGCGGCCGGCTGGCAAGGCGTCTGGGAGGCTCGATGAAAGACTGCTTCTCGGACGTGCTCGGCCTGGAGCGCGCATCGCTGGCGGGGACCACCGACGAGGTCAGGCGCGGTGGCGAGACCACGTGGTCGGGCGGTCATGCCCCCAGCCGCCCCGTGCGGTGGCGTCGCGGCAGGTGGACGACGATGCTCGCGACACGGCCGTGCTGATACTCGCGGCCGTTCTCGGTGGCAGCGCACCGAGACAGGTTGCGCAGGACGCCCGACCGCCGGACGCGGCCCCGCACCTCGCGTTCGGGCGATGGGCGACAACACACCGCAGCGGCCCCGAGAGTGCCGGCGGTCGATCGCCGACTCAGTAGCATGGGCTCGTGATGACGACCATTGACCCGCGAGGTGGCAGGCGCCTGACGGCGCGGGGCGCCAAGACGCGGGAACGGATCGTCACCGCCGCAGCCGATCTGATGTACATCCAAGGCGTGGGGGGAACCACCCTCGATGACGTGATCGCGGCGAGCGGTGTCAGCAAGTCGCAGCTGTACCACCACTTCGACGGCAAGGACGCACTGGTACGGGCCGTGATCGACCACGTGGGCCAGCGGATCATCGAGCGTGAACGTGATGCTCTTGGCCGAGTCTCGTCGGTCCGGGGTCTGCGACGATGGCGCGATGCCCTGGTCCAGCACAACGCCCTGCGGCATGGCGCCTACGGCTGCCCGCTCGGGTCGCTGGCCTCGGAGGTCTCCGACCACGACGCCCTGGCACGCGAGTCCTTGTCGCAGCTGTTCGCCGAGTGGCAGGAGCTGCTGGGCGCCGTGCTGCGCCGGCTCCAGGACAGGGGAACCCTGCCGCGAGACGCGCCGATCGACCGGCTGGCGACCGGGCTGATGGCTGCCGTCCAGGGCGGATACATGCTGGCTCAGACCGAGAGGGATGTCACGTCGATGGCGACATCGATCGACATGTCGCTCGCCTACATCGAAAGCCTGTCAGCCGCCGCCTGAGCTCCATCGTGCGGGCATCGGCAACGCTGGCGTGGCGCGGCGGCCCATCAGCTTCCGACTCGAACCTGACGTGGATCGAACGCGACGTAGCCGCTGAAGTCCCGCCCGACGCGGGCGATGCCGGAATCCTTGATCACCGGGTACGACCAGGCCCCGTCCTTGAGCACGGTCTCGCCGACCAGGACGTCGTGATACTGCGCTTGCCCCTTCCACGGGCAGACGTAGGCGGTGGGGCTGTCACGGAGGACACCCGTCACCACCGAGTCCGGTGGAAAGTACGCGTTTCCCTCGATTCTGGCCACCGCCTCGTCCGCTGCCTCCGCGACGATCGTGGTGCCGACCACTGCCTTCATGCCCATCCCTTCATCGGTGTCCTGCGCGGGCAGTTCCCGGCCGTCCGACGGGTCCGGAACGTTGCGGCGGCCCCTCGGACGGCGGCGATCATCCGCGATCCGGTGCGGGCGGGAACAGCCACGAGCTGGACCCCGAGACATCCAGCCACGTACCGCGTCGCGTACGGGCGATCCGGGCGACCATCTCCTCGCAGTGCGGACAGCGAAGCACGGTCCCCGGCCCACCCAGATAGGCGTGCACCTGCCCGAACGCCTGCTCAGCGCCGCAGCTGCCGCATCGGACGGTGACGGTCGTGACGTCACCGGCGAAGATGCCGGCGAACTCGCCGGCGGCGGCGTTGCCATCCAGCGTCGCACCGTGCTCGGTGCCGTCGGGGACGTCGGCGCCGTCGGCGACGGCGGGCGGCGGAAATTCAGCGGTCATCGATCTGCTCCCGTTGGTCCGAATCGTTCGGTGCGGATCTGGCCATCGGGATATCCCGCCGCGCGCAGCAGGCCGGTGGCGTGGTCGACGAAGCCGGAGGACCCGCACACGTAGGCCCGCGCCGCCAACGGCCCCGGCCACGCGTCCGGAAGCACGAGGTCCTCGGCCACCAGGTGCCCGGCGGGGCGTGGGTGCCCGTCGGGGGTCCTGCGGGTGTAGACGAGGCGCACCTCCACCGGATCGGGGGCGGTACCCGGTACCGGCGGGCCAGCCGCCATCTCGCCCAATTCCGGTCCGTACATCAGATCGCGAGGCCCGCGAAGCGAATAGACCAGCATCATGGGGGTCGAATCCGCCGCCCTGGCGCGTGCCCGGAGCATCGTGACCAGTGGCACCACACCGGACCCGCCGGCAATCAGCAGGATCGGCCTGCCCGCGCCGGCCGGGTCGCCCGGCTCCCAGACGAACCACCCCCCGATCGGGCCGCGCACGTCGAGTTCGTCACCGATCTCCATGGTCTCGGCCAGATACGGCGAGACCTCGCCGTGCGGCAGCAGGTCGACGGTGACGGCGATGTGGTCGCTCGCGCTGGGCTCGGCCAGCGAGTAGCTGCGCTGGGCCGTGTACCCGTCCTCGGCCGTCAGGCGCAGGTCCACGTGCTGGCCGGGGCGGTGGCCCGGCCACTGCGGAACGCGAAGGGTCAGCGACCGGGAGTGCAGGGACTGCGGCTGCAGGCCGACGAGCGTCGCCCTGCGCCAGCGGCTGCCGACGGGGGAATCCTCCGCGGAGATGCCCGCGGACCGGTCCGTCGTGCTCGCGTCAGTCACCGGCGTACCGCTCCTCGCGCCACGGGTCGCCGTAGTGGTGGTAGCCGAAATTCTCCCAGAACCCTGGTTGATCGGTGCGCTGCATGGTGATGCCGTTGACCCACTTCGCGGACTTCCAGAAGTACAGGTGCGGCACCAGCAACCTCGCCGGGCCGCCGTGTTCGATGTGAAGCGGCGCACCGTTGTACTCGTATGCCAGCCACGCCTTACCGCCGAGCAGGTCCGCGAGGGGCAGGTTCGTCGTGTAACCCCCGTAGGAGTGCACCATCGCGTACTCGTAGGCGGTATCGACGGACTCGAAGAGGGTGTCCAGGGACACGCCCCGCCATCTGGTGCCGAGCTTCGACCACCGGGTCACGCAGTGGATGTCGACCTCGATCTGCTCGGCCGGCACCGCCATCATCTGGTCCCAGTTCCAGCTCCGGGGCTCGCCGGTCTCCGGGGTGATGGTGAAGCTCCACCTGTCCGTCGAGATCAGTTGCGTGGGCCCGGCCGTCAACACCGGGAACCCGTTGGTCAGGTGCTGGCCGGGGGGCAGATCCGCGGCACGCGGATCGTGGCGGCCGAGGAAGCCACGCGAAATCGTCACCGGGTGCTCTCCCTGGGATTCGGAAATCAGCGGTCTCTGGGCGGGCGCACCCCGAGGTCGGTGTGGCAGGCGCTCGCCGACACCCTGGACTGGTCCGCGCCGTCCAATGTATGAGATGCCGGGGCCGGCTGTCAACGTGCTCGCTCGGCGACTTTGGCGCCGGACCTGATGGGATAGCATGGACGAGACACTGGACTAAATAGTCCATATACGCTGCGACGACGGGCGGAGCGCGTGCCGCCACCGGCCGACACATCCGGCTGCCGGCCTGGCGTCGGCCGGACGAACCGAGAAGGATGACCTCCATGAGCGATGCGAGCTGCTCCGACGTGGTGCGATTCGGCGGCGACGTCGGGTTGGCGCCGCAAGAGTTGCGTGGTGGGCTGAACGCCCATCTGGCCGACTGCCGGGACTGCGCCTCGTACGCGTCGCAGATCGCGACGACCCGCGATGTGCTGCGGCGGCGCGTCGGGCGCCACCCGGCCAGGGGCGATGTGCCGGTTTCGCCCGCGTCGCCACCATCCGCGGATGCCGGCGCGATGCGATCGGCCCTGCTCGCGCGGGCCGAATTGCTCGACCCGGCGAACGCCGAGGATCTCGTCCAGCAGGCGCTCGCAACGGGGCTTGCTCTGCAACGCAGGGATTCCCGTCCCAGGGGAATCGCCGAGCTGACCACGATCATGCACGCGCTCGGCGATGCCCGTGCGCGCTTCGACGGGCGCGTCCTTCCCGCGGTGGACCTCACCGCGGCAGAACGGGCCAGGGAGGATTCGCTCGAGGGCCTCGACCCGGACGCCGACGAGCCCGAACTCTTCTACCCCGACCTCTACCCAGGTGGCTCCGACCTCGGCGGCTGGGTGGACCGCCCGTTCAGTTGGAAGACCAGTGCGGACATCATCGGTCCGGAAGGCTCCGACTCCGAGGACGAGGTCTATGAAACGGTCGACAAGGCTCTCGGTGAATTGCCCGAGCCGCTGGGCGATCTGATGGTGCTGGTCGACATCCAGGGTTCGTCCCTGTCCGCCGCTGCCCAGATGGTCGGCCTCGACGCGGCGTCCGCGGCTGCCGCCCTCGCCCGCGCCCGCAACCATGTCCGCGGCCGCCTCGACGCGTACATGTTGGCGGCGCATTGACCAGCTAGCCATGTGCCCTGGCAGATGGCGGCCGGCCCGGTGGCGTCGTCGCTGCGACCCGGTCGACCAGAAGTGCTGCCCGATGTGGCGGCTGGCCGCGTCGAGGGGCGGGCCGGACTCAGCCGCCGACCAGGCGCGTGCGATACTGCACCGGTGATCCGTACCGTCCATCTGACGATGCGACGCCATGTCGATCTGATGCGTGTCGTCGCCGCCTCGTGTTGGGACGTCATCTGACTCGCTGGGCACCGCACGGTCCCGAGTCTCGTTCGTCAATCTCCAGCGGTCACCGCCGCACGCATGTGTGATCCGCTCCAGGTTCTCTCCCGCGCATGCCCGGTCCGGAGCGACATCCTCCGCCGGACTCCGGGGTGCAGTCGGGGTCGGAGGCGTCGGCGGGTCCCATGTACCAGTCGAAGGGTCGCTTGATGAGTACTCGCAAACCCGGGTTCGGATTTACCGTTCCACAGCGTGCCTCGTTGTTCGGCGTGCAGAGCCTGGCCGACATGGTCCAACTGGCGGGCAAGGCCGATGCCTCGGGGGCGTTCACCTCCATGTGGGTGGGTGACTCGATCCTCGCGAAGCCGCGACCGGAGTCACTCACCCTGCTGGGCTCGCTCGCAGCGGTGACGACCCGGGTGCGGCTCGGAGTCGGCTGCATGGCCTCGTTCCCCATCCGTCACCCCCTGGTGTTCGCACATCAGTGGGCGACGCTGGACCAGCTGTCCCGGGGTCGCATGGATCTTGCGGTGTGCACCGGCCTCGTCAAGGAGCGCGGTGCCAGTGAATTCGAGGGCACGTTCTTCGGCGTGACCGATCGACAACGGGTTGCCAATCTCGAGGAGAACGTGGCCATCATTCGGGCGCTGTGGAGCCGGGATTTCTCTGCACTGCCGGAATCGGCGGAGGAATACCGGGGTGTCGCGCTGGATCCGAGCCCGATTCAGCAACCGCCACCGGTGTGGATTGCTGCCAACTCGGTCCCGGGACGGTTTTACGAGCAATCACTGCGGCGGATTGCCACACTTGCCGACGGCTGGATGACGGTCCAGCACCAACCGGATCGTATCGCCGGCCTGTGGCGTGACCTGAAGGCGATGCTGTTGGAGGAGGGTCGCGATCCCGAACGGTTCCCGACCCTTGCCTACCACAACATCAACGTCAACCCGGATCGCGCTGCCGCACTCGCGGAGTCGAAGAAGTTCCTGGACGAATACTACGGTCCGGTGTTCTCCGAGAAGGCCGTCGAGGCATGGACCGCGTCGGGCACGCCCGAGCAATGCGCCGAGCAGCTCGTCGGTCTCTACAACGACGGCACGAAGAACATCACCCTACGGATCACATCGTGGGATCAGGTCAACCAACTCCAACGTGTCATACACGAGGTACTTCCCCTCACCCAATAGATACTCTGGAAGCAGGTTTCCGATAATGCCTACAGTCGCCTCATCTGCCGCCGGCCGGCCCCCCGGGTCACCGCCTGCAGCGGCATTCTCCACCCAGGAATTGCGCCGCGCGAGCATCGCGAGCCTTTTCGCGACATCAATCGAATGGTACGATTTCTATGTTTATGGAACGCTCGCCGCGTTGGTCTTTCCTGAGGTATTCTTTTCCTCCGTCTCACCTGGCGTCGGGGCAGTGCTGTCATTCGCAAGCTTCGGGGTAGGGTTCCTGTCCCGCCCGATAGGGGCGCTGATCTTCGGCCGGGTGGGCGATCTGGTCGGCCGCAAGGCAATGCTCACCACCGCCCTCATCTGTATGGGTTCGGTCAGCCTGCTCATCGGCCTGGTGCCTGGCTACCGTTCCATCGGCGTCGCCGCACCGCTGATCCTGACGCTTCTCCGGTTTCTGCAGGGCCTGGCGGTCGGCGGTCAGTGGGGCGGTGCGGTACTGATGATCGCCGAACGTGCTCCCGCCGAAAGGCGCGGTATGTACGCAAGTATCGCTCAACAAGGAGTGCCCGCAGGACTGATCACGTCCGGATTGGCGGTCGCCATCCTCACGGCCGTGCTGGACGATTCCGCCTTTGCATCGTGGGGCTGGCGAATCCCCTTCTTCGTCGGTGCGGCACTGACCCTCATGGCATTGATCATGATCCGTCGGCTCGAGGACACGATGTCCGCCAAGGGGGTAGTGGGCAGCTCTGCGCCTCCGCGGCCACGGTTGGTGGAGGTGTTCCGAACACACCCGAAGGCGCTGGTGGTTGGTTTCGCCGCGCAGCTGGGATTGACCACGGGCGCGTATATCCAGGGGTCGTACACGCTGAACTACGCGACCGAAATGATCGACAACCCGGTCTCGCGGGACCAGATATTGTGGCCGTCGATTGCCGGCTCGGTGCTGTCGGTAGGGGGCATATTCTTCTTCTCCTGGCTGTCCGACAGGGTCGGTCGCAAGGTGATCATGCTGTGCGGTTTCGTGTTCGCCGTCGTCTGGATCTATCCGTTGCTGTTGATGTACGGTAGCGGCAGCATTCCGCTGATCTGGCTGGCAGCACTGGTATATGCGATACCCCACAGCATGATGTTCGGCCCGCTGGCTGCGTTGCTGACCGAGCTGTTCACCAAACGAGTACGAGCGACTGGGATATCAGTGAGCTACCAGTTGGGCGGAACCCTGGGAGGAGGCCTATCCGCCGTCGTTGCATCCGCCCTTTTCCTGTGGACGGGCAATATTCTCTCGGTCGCGATCTACACCGCGATAGCCCTGGTCCTCGGGTTCGCGGGGACCGCCGTGGCGCGGGAGACGCGTCGCCAGGTCATCGACTAGCCGGGCCGATCGAACCAGCACCGTCAACCTGCAGTCCACACCACCGACACGAAAGAGGCTCCATCAATCCGATGACTGAACCGCTGCTCGACCACGTCGTGCTGGCCAGCCCCAACCTCGACCAACTGGTGACGGACTTCCACGACCGCACCGGAATCCAGCCGGCCTTCGGCGGACGACACGTCGGCGGCGGGCGAAACGCCGGCGGCACCCGCAACTACCTGGTCCGCCTCGGCGAGACGAGCTACCTCGAACTCATCGGGCCGGATGTGCTCGACGGCACCAGGCCGCTACCTGCCACGTTCGGCATCAACACCCTCACCGGTCCCAGGATTGCTACCTGGATGGTGCATCCGGTGGACATCGAAAAGACCGTGGCGACTGCGGACTCCCGGGGCTTCGATGCCGGGCGTATCGGCCCGCTGTCCCGTCAGGCGCCCAACGGTCAGCTGCTCAGCTGGCGACTCACGCTGGACACTCCGGACAAGTGGGGCGGGCTGGCGCCCGGGCTGATCGACTGGTCGGACACGCCGCACCCCGCCAATTCTGGGCTGCCCGAGGCGCTCCTGGTGGCGCTACGCGGGTACCACCCGGATCCGGCTGGCGTCCGGCGGGTGCTGGACGCGCTCGGCGTCAGCCTGGACGTCGAGCAAGCGGACCAGCCGGAGCTGCGCCTGACCATCGATACCCCCAAGGGCCAGGTGACGCTCTGGTGACCGACCCCACGGTGGCCGAACGCAAGGCCGCGGCCGCGGCCGCGATCGACGCGCTGGATCCACGGATTCAGGAGCTCTCCGCCCGCATTCACGCGAACCCCGAACTGGGCTACCAGGAGCATCAGGCCAGCACGTGGGTTGCTGACCTGCTCCGCGAGCACGGGCTCGCGATCGACAAGCCGCTCGCCGGGCTGGACACGGCCTTCCGCGCTACCTGGCGGGCGACGGGAGCCGCACCCGGCCCGACGATCGCACTGCTCGCGGAGTACGACGCCCTGCCGGGCATCGGGCACGGCTGCGGGCACAACCTGATCTGCACCGCCTCCGCGGCCGCGGCGATCGGAATCGCCACCTCCTGGCCGGACGTCCCCGCGACGATCGAAGTCTATGGAACTCCAGCAGAAGAAGGTGGCGGCGGAAAGGTCGTCATGCTGCAGGCGGGTGCATTCTCTGCCGTCGATGCCGGATTGATGTTCCACCCTGGTGTGCAAACCATGGTCAACACACCGAGCCTGGCGATGACCGCGCTGACCATCGCCTTCACCGGTCGGGCGGCCCACGCGGCGACGAACCCGTGGGAGGGCATCAACGCCGCCGACGCGGCGATGCTCTTCTTTGCCGGCGTCAACGCGTTGCGCCAGCAACTGCGACCGGACGCCCGCCTGCACGGTGTGATCAAGCAGGCCGGGTCGAAGCCGAACATCATCCCCGACCGCGCGGAGATCGACTTCATGGTGCGGGCCGATGGCGCCGACGACATGCGCGCGCTCACCGACCGTGTCGTCGAGATCGCGGAGGGCGCCGCCAGGATGACCCGAGCATCGGTAGAGATCGAACGTGGACACCCCTATCTCGACTACCGTCTCTGCCCGTCACTCGGGGCGGCCGCCGAAGCCAATCTCCGCGCACTCGGGGTCGATGTCGCACCGGTGACGCCACAGACCCCCAAGGCGTCCGAAGACGCCGGCAACATCTCGCACGTGCTGCCGTTCCTGCCGTTCTCGGTGTCGATCTCGGACGAACCCATACCGGGCCACAGCCTGGCCTGGCGCGACGCCGCCATCTCACCGAAAGGCGCCCAGGCGTTGCGCATCGCAGCGAAGGTGCTCGCGGCGACCGCCATCGATCTCGTGACCGACCAGGGCCTGCTCCTGCGAGCCAACCAGGAGCGCTCCGCGGCGTGACCATCGCCAGCAGCCGGGCACGTGCCAGCGTCGCATCCGCTGGCACGTGACGGCCCGCTCGCTGCGCCGCCGTTGAAGCAGACGCATCACTACCCGGTCAGGCGCTGGCGCGCTGCGGCAGCACCCAGTCCGGTCGTGGGTAGTGGCAGGTGTACCCGTTGGGGTAGTTGATCAGGTAGTCCTGATGCTCGGGCTCGGCCTGCCAGAACGGGCCCGCCGGCTCGATCGTCGTCACCGCCTTGCCCGGCCACAGACCCGACGCGTCGACGTCCGCGATCGTGTCCCGCGCAACCCTGTCCTGCTCGGGGCTGAGCGGGAAGATCGCCGACCGGTAGCTGGAACCGATGTCGTTGCCCTGCCGGTCCTTCGTGGACGGGTCGTGGATCTGGAAGAAGAACGCCAGGATGTCCCGGTAGCTGGTCTGTCCAGGGTCGAAGATGACCTCGACCGCCTCGGCATGGCCGGGGTGGTTGCGGTAGGTCGGGTGGTCGTTGCGGCCGCCGGTGTAGCCGACCCGGGTGGCCAGCACGCCTCGCTGGCGCCGGATCAGGTCCTGCATGCCCCAGAAGCAGCCCCCGGCCAGGACCGCCGTCTCCGTTCCCGGCATCCGGGTGACCTCTCCGGTGTCGTTGGTTCCACTGGTCATGATGCCTGCTCCTCTGCGGTGTCGGTGTTGTCGGTGGTCTCGAACAGGGACCGGTACTCGCCGTAGCCCTGGGCCTCGAGCTCGGCGGCCGGGATGAAGCGCAGCGCGGCCGAGTTCATGCAGTACCGCACGCCCCCGGCCTCGACCGGGCCGTCGTCGAAGATATGACCGAGGTGGCTGTCCGCACCGGAGGAGCGGGCCTCCGTGCGGACCATCCCGTGGGAACGGTCGGTGTCCGCGCGCACGGCGTCGGCGGCGATCGGCTTGGTGAAGCTGGGCCATCCGGTACCGCTGTCGAACTTGTCGGTCGAGGAGAACAGCGGCTGGCCGGAGACCACGTCCACGTAGATGCCCGCTTCGTGGTTGTTCCAGTACTCGTTGCGGAAGGGCGGTTCGGTGCCCGCCCGCTGCGTGACGCGGAACTGGTCCTCGCTCAGGCGGCTCAACGCCTCCGGTGTCTTTTGATACTCGTTGGACATGGTCGTCTCCTCTGCTCGGCGACGCTGGCTGCGCCGCCACTGGGTACAACACCGCCGCAGCCGGATGTGGTCCCGATCCGGCGGGGATTCGTGGATGTTCCCGGACCCGGCCGGGGATACCATCATCGTACCAGGCAATGGGACTATGCAGTCCAGTTCGTGCCGGACGCCGAGCCCGTCCGGGCTACGGTCGTTCGGGGCAATGCGGCCGCCCGGCTCGGCGCGAGAGTTACGGTACCGGGGTGATCGGACGTCGTGGCTGCCGATGCGTCACCCTGCTCACCGCGTGCTTGGCCTTGCTCGGGTCCGGGTGCACGGCGTCGCGGGTGGGCTCCTCTGCCGTCGCCGCCTCCTCGTCCTCCGTCACGGGATCGTCCCGCTCGGTGGCCGGCACGCCGGAACGATCGCGGACCGTCACCGCCGGCACGCCGGAACGATCGCGGACCGTCACCGCCGGCACGCCGGAACGATCGC
>JBIQML010000082.1:11531-11951 GCA_044463405.1 Nakamurella lactea
GGACCGTCACCGCCGGCCCGCCGAAACGGTCGCCGACCGTCACCCCCGGCGCGTCGTCCGGTTCGTCCGGCCAGGGTCCCGTGCCGTCCGACATGGACGGTCCGGATGTGAGCAGCCTGCCGCGGGCACCGAGCGCCACGGCAACACCGGAGCTGCCGGCGGCCGGCACGGCGGCAGAGCGAAAGCAGTTCCTCAGTGCGGTATTCCTCGATGACCAGCGACTGTGGGCGAGCATGTTCCAACAGGCCGGCCTCGGCTACCGGGCCGCCCGGCTGGCCTTTTTCACCTCGCGCGTGAGTACCTCCTGCGGTGCGGCCACCTCCGACGTCGGTCCGTTCTACTGCCCGGCCGATCACACGGTCTACCTCGACACCCGGTTCTTCGACGAGTCCTGCGCGCCGTATCCGGGCTACACCGCCC
>JBIQML010000083.1:0-11843 GCA_044463405.1 Nakamurella lactea
GCCTCCGGGCGGGGAGCCGCGGCCAGCAGCTCCCGGGTGTACGGGTGCTGCGGGTCGGACAGCAGCACGTCCGCCGGGCCGCACTCCACGATCCGGCCCAGGTACATCACGGCGATGATGTCGCTGACGTAGCGGACCACGGCCAGGTTGTGCGAGATGAACAGCATGGACAGGTGCATCTGCTGCTGCAGGTCGCGCACCAGGTTCAGCACCGTGCCCTGGATGGACACGTCCAGCGCGGAGGTGATCTCATCCGCGATCAGCACGTCCGGCCGGGCCGCCAGCGCCCTGGCCAGCGCCACCCGCTGGCGCTGCCCGCCGGAGAGCTGCCCCGGGTACATCCGGGCGCGGTCGGGTGCCAGCTGCACCAGGCCCAGCAGCCGGCTCACCTCGGCGCGTCGCTCGGCGGGACCCATGCCCTGCCGGCGGATCGACTCGGCGATCGTCTCCCCGATCGTCATCCGCGGATCCAGCGACGAGTACGGGTCCTGGAACACCATCTGCAGCGGCCTGCGTTGCCCGGCACGGGGCTTGCGGGGCAGCGGTGCGCCGTTGAGGAGGATGCCGCCGGCGTCCAGCGGGACCAGCCCGACCGCCGCGCGGGCCAGCGTCGACTTCCCGGACCCGGACTCGCCGACCAGTCCGACCACCCGTCCGGCGGGCACCGCCAGGTCCACGCCGTCGACGGCGGTCATGGCCCGCCGGCCGCGGCCGAAGCGCACCGTCACGCCCTCGAAGCGCAGTTCGTTGCCGAACGTGGTGTCCCGGTCGGGCGCGTCGCCCCGGGCGGCGCCGGCGGCTCCGGTCAGGTCGACCGCACCGGTGGGACTGGAGGGGTGCGGCCCGCTCACCCGGCATCACCTGACAGGGTCGACAGCGCCGATGGTGACGAGGAATCCGACGATGCCGGGGACTGCGAGGACTCCGGAGACTCCGACGGTGCGTGGCCGGGTTCGGCATCCTGGTCCGCGTGCCAGCAGGCCACGCGGTGCCCACCGGACTCACCGCGCTCGCTGGACCTACTGTGCGAACTGGGACCGCCGGGTGCGCCGTGCCGGTCGGCGTCCGGCCACTCCACCAGGTCCGGATCGGAGATGCGGCAGATCTCGGTGGTCAGTGGGCAGCGGGGCGCGAAGGCGCAGCCGGTCGGCAGGTCGCCGGGATCGGCGGGCACGCCGGGGATGACGGCCAGCGGCCGGTCCCGGTCGGTCGCCATGTCCGGCACCGCCGCCAGCAGCGCGCGGGTATAGGGGTGACGGGCGCCGCCGGCCGCAGGTCTCCCGGGATCACCGGCCCCGTCGGCCCTGTTGGCACCGTCGGCACCGTCGGCACCGTCGGTACCGTGGGCACTGTGGGCACTGTGGGCACCGTCGCCAAGCAGCGCGGCGGCCGGCAGGTCCTCCACGATCCGCCCGGCGTACATCACCAGCACCCGCTCACACATCTGCCGCACCACGGTGATGTCGTGGCTGATCAGCAGGATCGCCACGTCGTCGGTGCGCCGGATGTCGGCCAGCAGGCGCAGCACCTGGCGCTGCACCGTGACGTCCAGCGCGGTGGTCGGCTCGTCGGCGACGATCAGCGCCGGATCGCCCATCAGCCCCATGCCGATCATGGCGCGCTGCCGCATGCCGCCGGAGAACTCGTGCGGGAACTGGTGCGCCCGTCGCTGCGCCGCCGGCACCCGCACCGCCCGCAGCCGATCCACCGCCCGGGCGAGCGCGGCACGCCGGCCCAACCCATGGTGCTGCCGGCTGACCTCGGCCAGTTGCCGGCCGATCCGCTGGGTCGGATTGAAGCTGGTCATCGGGTCCTGGAAGACCAGCGCGAACGACGTGCCCAGGTTCTGCCGGTGGGCCCGGGCGGGGCCGCGCAGCAGGTCGGTGCCGCAGAACTCCACCCGCTCGGCGGTCACCCGACCCGGGTGCTCCACCAGCCGTGCGATGGCCAGCGCCGTCAGGCTCTTCCCGGATCCGGACTCGCCGACCACGCCCACGGACTGGCCGCGCCGCATCGTGAAGCTGACCCCGCGGACCGGGGTGATCTCGCCGCCGGCGCCGGGGAAGTGCACGTGCAGGTCCCGCACCGCCAGAACGGTGTCCTTGCCGTCGGTCTCGTCACCGCCGGAAACCGGTACTGGCGGTGCCGGGCGGCGGATCCGGACCGGGCGGCCGCCGATCACGGTCTGCGGCCCCAGCCCGATGGCCTTCGCGATGGCCTCGCCGAACAGGTTGAACGCCAGCCCGGCCACCACCACCGCGATGCCGGGCGCCAGCGCCACCGACGGATCGGTGTAGATCCGCCCCAGGCCCTCGCCGAGCAGTCGCCCCCAGTCGAACTGCGGCGGCTGCACGCCCAGCCCGAGGAAGGACAGCCCGGCGAACGCCAGCAGCGCCCCGCCGGCGGCGATGGCGGCGTTGACGGCCAGCGGCTCGCCGATGTTGGGCAGCACGTGTCGGAGCAGCAGGCGCACCCGGCCGACGCCGGCGATCCGTGCCGCCGCGATGTAGTCGCGGGAGGCGATCCCGGCGACCAGGGTCTGCACCAGGCGGGCGAACCCGGGGGCGGTGGCCAGCCCGATCGCCAGCACCGCGCCCTTGGCGCCGATGCCGAAGATCACCGCGAAGAACAGCGCCAGCAGCAGCCCGGGGAACGCGACGGCGATGTTGACCACCGCGGTGATCAGCCGGCCGGCGGTCCGGCCCAGCAGTATCGGGGCCGCGCCCAGCAGCAGTCCGATGACGATGCCGATCCCGGTGGCCGCCAGCGCCAGTTCCACCGAGAGCCTGCTGGCCACCAGCACCCGGAAGAAGATGTCCCGGCCCAGCGTGTCGGTGCCGGCCCAGTGCGCCGCCGACGCGCCCTGCTGGATGTTGTCGGTGTCGATCGCCTCGGCTTGGCCACTCCACAGCACCGGCGCCAGCATGGCCAGCAGCAGCACGGCCACCAGCAGGACCGTGGCGCTGGCACCCACCGGGGTGCGCAGCACCCCCAACCAGCGGGATCGTGTCGGGCCGGCCACGGCGTCAGATGTCCCTGATCGTGGATCGCGGGTCGATGAGCGCCAGCGCCACGTCGACGACCAGGTTGACCAGCAGCACGCCGATCCCGTAGACCAGCACCACGCCCTGCACCAGCGGATAGTCCTTGGCCAGGATCGACTGCACGATCGTCATGCCCAGCCCGGGCCAGGCGAAGATGTTCTCCACCAGCACGGTTCCGGCCACCATGGCGCCCAGCAGCAGGCCGCCCAGCGTGATGGTGGCGGTCAGGGCGTTGGGCAGCGCGTGCCGCAGGTAGATGCGCCACGGCGGCAGCCGCTTGGCCCGGGCGGTGCGGATGTAGTCCGCCTGCAGCACGGCCAGCGTCTCCACCCGCACGATCCGGGACAGCACCGCGGCGGGCCCCACGGACAGCGAGAGCACCGGAAGCACGTAGGAGGAGAAGCCCGCCTTGCTGGCCACCGGCAGCCAGTGCAGTTGTACCGCGAACACCGCCACCAGGGCCACCGCCAGCATGAACTCCGGGATCACGCCCAGCACGACACTGGTCCCGGTGAAGGCCATCTCGCCGGCACGGTGCCGGCCACCGCGGGTCAGCACGCCCATCACCAGGCCGAGCGGGATGGACACGATGACCGCCACGCAGAACGCGTACACCGCCAGTTCCACGGTGGCCGGCAACCGCTCCCCGATGGTCTGGGACACCGGCAGCCCGGAGATCATCGACTCACCCAGGTTGGCGGTGAACAGGTTTCCCAGGTAGTGCAGGTACTGCAGCCACAGCGGATCGTTCAGCCCGAGCGCGTCGCGGCGGGCGTTGACCAGATCGGGCGACGCGGTCGGGCCGAGCGCCGCCCGCACCGGGTCGCCGGGGATGAGGTGGATCATCCCGAACGCGGCGGTGATCACCACCCACACCGACACCAGCAGCCGGCCGGTCCGGCGCACCGCGAAGCGCAGCCAGATGTTGTCCGTCCAGCCGGCCCCGGAGCGCCGCGTGACCGGCGCGTCCGTGCTCCCGCGCGGGCGCGCTGGAACCGTCGTCACCGCTGTACCGACCTGCCTCGTGGACCGGCGCCGCCGCTCAGGCCAGCATCCGGATCGTCCATGGCGCCAGGCTGCCCTGGATGAACTGGAACGTCGCACCCACGGCGAACCCCGGGACCGCGCTGTTGACGAACGGCACCATGTCGACGTGCTGGAACAGCGCGGACTCGGCGGAGTTCCAGTCGCTGCAGCCGGCGTCACCGGCCTTGCCCTGCGCCTTGGTGACATCGGCGGTGTACTGGGCGTTGTCGATGTGCGAGAAGTTCTGCCCGTCGGGCGCTCCCGGCCCGGACAGGAAGGGCACCAGCTGGTCGGGCTGGGTGACGTTCAGCGGCATCAGCGCCGCGTCCCAGGAGCCCTGACCGGCCAGCAGGATGGTGGCCGCCTCGGTGTCCGTCATCGGCTTGATGGTGACCTTCGCGCCCACGGCGGTCCAGGCCTTCTGCATCAACTCGGCGCCGGACTGCATGGCCGCGCCCAGGCTGGTCGGGTAGTACAGCGTCAGCGCCAGCGGCTTGCCGTCCTTGCTGCGGGTGCCGCCGTTGCCGGCCTTCCAGCCCGCGGCGTCCAGGGCGGCCTTGGCGGCCGCCACGTCGTGGCCGGGCAGGTTGCCCTCGATGGTGTTGCCCGGGCAGGGGGTCAGGTCGGAGACCAGCAGGCCGGTGGTCGGCTTGCCGGTTCCGCTGGTGATGACCTTGCCGAGCTGATCGAGATCCAGCGCCTGGGTCAGCGCCTTGCGCACCGCCTCCTCGGATCCGGGCTGCCCGGAGGCGTGGTTGTACCACAGCTCGCCGAAGGTGGCCAGCAGGTCCTGCTGGTAGGGCTTGGTCGCGGCGATGCGCTCCCTGTCCGGCCCGATAATCTGCACGTAGTTGACCTGCTTGGCCAGCAGCAGGTTCGCCGCGGTGCTCTCGTTCTGCACGACCTTGATCACCACCTTGGCCGGCAGACCCGGCTGCTTGGGATCGAAGTCGCCCGGGCCCCAGGCGTAGTCGGTGCGGCGGGTCAGCGTGTAGTGGTCGCTGGGCACCGCCTCGGTCAGGGTGAACATGCCGGTGCCGTCCGAGCCCTGCTTGAGCATGTTGCGGTCGGCCATGCCCTTGGCGCACACGATCGGCAGCGTGCCGACGCCGCGCACCAGGAACGCGGCGGGCGTCGGGCTGGTGACGGTGACGGTGCCGGCCTTGTCGTCGCCCTTCGCGGTGGCGCCCGGCGGCACGAAGATGCCGATCCGGGTGGACTTGTTCTTCGGGTCGCCGACGAAGTTGATGTTGTCGGCCACCACGCTGGCGGTCAGCGCGGAGCCGTCCGAGCAGGTGATGCCCTTGCGCAGGGTGAAGGTCGCCTCGGTGGTGGTGCCATCCCACGTCGAGGCCAGGCCGGCGACCATCGTGCCGTCCTTGTCGAAGCTGACCATCGAGTCGTACAGGAACTGGTCGACCTGGTAGGCCACCGACAGCGAGGTCATCTGCGGGTCAAGGTTCCCGGGGTCCGCGCTGACCACCATGGTGAACGTCTTGCCCTCGGCGTACTTCCCATCGTCCGGGGTCGAGGCGCTGGAGGCACCCGACGAGCCCGCCGACGTCGAGGATCCCGAGCCGGCCCCGGTCCCGGCGGACGAGCCGGATCCGGCGGAACTCGCCGCGGAGCCACTGGCGGATCCGGGGGAGGAGCCCGTCGACGATCCGGGCGGCGCCGAGCCGGTTCCGTCACCGCCGCTGCTGCCGCACGCGGCAATGGTCAACGCGAGCACGCTCATGGCCGCGATGGTGGTGAGCCGCTTCATGGTGCCTCCGTTCGAACGCCCCTGTGGCGGGGAGCCTGCCATCCGGTGTCGATACTGTCTTGGTACGGAACGACTAGGTCAGGGGTGCCGATTTGTTCGTTCGGCCTACCATCGGGGCCCTCGGGGGGCGGTGACGGGGACCCGGGTCGTCCAGCGCGGCCGCCGTCATGACCCCTCGGCGCGCCGGATGGCCCGCCCGTGGTGCGCGTACAGGGCGTGGCCGGAGCCGTCGTCACCGACGAACGCCAGCGGCATGTGGATGCCCTGCTCCGGCTCGACGTTGATCAGGGTGTCGCCGTCCAGCAGGGTCAACTCGCGGTGTTCGGGCCGCCCGCCCATCTCGGCCATCAGCCCCTTGGGCGTCTGGTCCAGCCAGATCCGCCCGTCGTCGTCCTGCGTCACCGTCATCTCCACCACGTCGCAGGTGTACGTGCCCAGGTAGCGGGTGGCGTCGATGCGCTTCCGGTCGGCCGGCGGGGTGGGCAGCGGCGGCACGGTGACGCCCGCGAGGTCGGCGAGCAGCCTGCTGTAGATCGCCATGTACAGCCCGTGGGCGTTGCCGCCGTTGGTCAGCAGCGCGATGGCGATGTTCTTGTCCGGCACGATGCGCAGAAACGCCGCCTGCCCGATGGTGCCGCCGTCGTGGCCGATCACCGTCCCGCCGTCCCAGTCGAACAGCTCCCAGCCGAGACCCCAGGCGTCGCCCATCAGGCCGAGCTTGGGCAGCGTCACCTGGCGCTCCTGCATGGCCTTCACCGCCGCGGTGCTGAGAACGGTGCTGCCGTCCGCGGAGGTGCCGCCGTCGATGTGCATCTGCGCGAACGCCAGCAGATCCCGGGGGCTCATGGTCAGCATGGACCCGGCCGGGGAGTTGGAGCGGGCCAGTGCCCACACCGGCGCGGGCACCGGGTCGGCCTTCGGATCCGGCTGCAGGTGGCCGACCGCCGCCCGGTGCAGGATCGCCTCGTACGGGCCGTTGCAGGCATGCGTCAGGCCCAGCGGGGTGAACAGGTGCTCGCGCACGCAGTCGTCGAACGGCTTGCCGCGCAACACCTCCACCACCCGCCCCAGCACGCAGAAGCCCGCATTGTTGTAGGAGAACATCTCGCCGGGCGGGAACAGCTGCGGCAGGTCGCCAAGGGTCGCGACGTACTTCTGCACGCAATCGTCGCCCTTGCCGGTGTCGGTGAAGATGTCGCCCTCGAAACCGGCGGTGTGGCACAGCAACTGGCGGATCGTGATCGCCGCGGCTGCCGACTCGTCGGCGATGTGGAAGTCCGGCAGGTAGCTGCGCAGCGTCGCGTCCAGGTCCAGCAGGCCCTCGTCGACCAGTTGCATGAGCAGCGAGGTGGTCCATACCTTGGTGATGGAGCCGACCTGGAACACCGAGTCGGTGGTGACGTCCACCCCGGTGGCCTTGCTGAGCACTCCGCCGGCGGCCTCGACCACCTCGCCGTCGACGGTGACGGCGATGGCCGCGCCAGGCACGCCGTGCTCGGCGAGCAGGGCGGGCAGCCGGTCGTTCAACCAGGATCGGGTCTCGGTGAGATTCGCCATGGGCGTCACCTTAGGGCGGTCCGGCGCCGGTGGATTCGTCCGTCTCGACGAGGGCGAGGGGGCCGGTCGGTCGCGGCGGACGAACTGCGGGCATCGGGGCGGCGAACGGTGCTGGACGCATTCGCGGTACTCCGCGCTCGCGGCGGAGATCGGCGAGACGTGGTCCCCAAGGATGCAGGCGGGCCTGCTGAGCGCGGCGCCGGACGTTCCCGGCCCGGAACCCCCTGCCGGCCGACTCCCGCTGTGGTCCGTCGAACTGCCCGATCACCCGCACGTCGCCGGGAGTGTCCCTGAAAACCTGCCCCGAAAATCCGGCGTTCGTGCCGCGACGAGGCCCTCACCTGCGGAAACGCGGAAGGCGCTGGTCGGTGTCGGGATCTAGAGGCACGTTTTCAGGGTCGCGATGCAAGATCCCGATCGCGCCGCCGTGGCGCGCGGGATGCAACGGGTCGCTTGGCGCGGTCGCTTGGTGCGGCTGACCGAAGGCGGGGCGTGCCCATTGTGACCGCCGACGATCCGGCCGGGCCGGCGTGCGGCTAGCGTCGTCGGGGTGACGGACATCGATGCGACCCTGCTGTCCGGGCTGCGAGCCCGCACCGCCCGCATGCTGGACGACGTCCGGACGCTGGTCACCTGCGAGTCACCCTCGAGCGACCTGCAGGCGACCGATGCGTGTGCCGATCTGGTGGCCGAACTCGGTCGAGAGTTGACTGGTGTGACACCCGAGGAACACCGGGTGGACGATCGCCCGCACCTGGTATGGCGCTGCGGCGGGCCCACCTCGGTGCTGCTGGTCGGGCACTGCGACACCGTGTGGCCGGCGGGAACCCTGGCGCGCTGGCCGTTCTCGGTCGACGGTGACCGGGCGACCGGCCCGGGGATCTTCGACATGAAGGCCGGGCTGGTGCAGATGTTCCACTCGCTGGCCGCGCTGGACGACCTGACCGGCGTCACGGTGCTGGTCACCACCGACGAGGAGTTGGGCTCCCCCACCTCCCGGGCGCTGATCGAATCCGAGGCCCGCGGGGCGCGCGCGGCGCTGGTGCTGGAGGCCAGCGCCACCGGAGGCGCGATCAAGACCGTACGCAAGGGCACCTCGATGTATCGACTCCAGGTACACGGCAAGGCCTCTCACGCCGGCCTGGAGCCCGAGGCGGGGATCAACGCGAGCATCGAGGTGGCACACCAGGTGCTGGCCATCGCCGCACTGGGCGACGCGGCGGCCGGGACCACCGTCACCCCCACCGTGCTGCGCGGCGGGCGCACCGTGAACACCGTGCCGGACTCCGCGGAGATCTCGGTGGACGTGCGGGCGACGGGCCTGGCGGAGCAGGAACGGGTCGATGCTGCCCTGCGCGGGTTCCGGCCGGTGCTGTCCGGGGCGCGGCTGGAGTGGGACGGCGGCATCAACCGGCCGCCGCTGGACGCGGAGTCGTCGTCCGACCTGTTCGCGATGGCGGCGTCGCTGGCCGCGGAGATGGGCCTGCCCGAACTGCGCAGCGCCGCGGTGGGTGGCGCGTCGGACGGCAACTTCACCGCGGGCGTCGGCACGCCGACCCTGGACGGCCTCGGCGCGGTCGGGGACCACGCGCACGCCGAGGGCGAGTGGGCGAGCGTCTCGGCGATGCCCGAACGTGCCGCGCTGCTGGCGGCGCTGATCGACGCGGTGCGTTCGGGCGCCGGCGGTGTCGGGGTCGGTTCTCGTACCGGTACTTCCGGCGGCCTAGCGGTGACGGACTGACCGGCGCGCCGGACCTTCAGGAAGGATCGATCGTGAAACTGACTGCCGCGGACCTGCTGCGGGTGCGGATGCCACTGGTGGCGCCGTTCGAGACCTCCTTCGGCGTGCAGCACGACCGGGACCTGCTGCTGCTCCGGGTGGAACTGGACGGGCAGGCCGGCTGGGGCGAGTGCGTCACGCTGCCGGACCCGCTGTACTCCCCCGAGTTCAACGATGCGGCCGCCGCGGTGCTGCGGGAGTTCCTGGTTCCGGCGGTGGCCGGCGTCCCCTCGCTGACGGCGCCCAGGGTCGGGGCCGTGCTGCGGCGCTTCAAGGGCCACCGGATGGCCAAGGCGGCGCTCGAGATGGCCGTGCTGGACGCGGAATTGCGCGTCGCCGGGATGTCGCTGGCCGACTACCTGGGGGCGGTGCACGACCGGGTGCCGTCCGGGGTGAGCGTGGGCATCCAGCCGTCGATTCCGGCGCTGCTGGACGTGGTGGGCGGCTACCTGGACTCCGGGTACGTGCGGATCAAGCTGAAGATCAAGCCGGGCTGGGACATCGAACCGGTCCGGGCGGTGCGCGAGCGGTTCGGCGACATCCCGCTGCAGGTGGACGCCAACACCGCGTACACCCTGGCGGACGCGCGGCAGCTGGCCCGGCTGGACGAGTTCGACCTGCTGCTGATCGAGCAGCCGCTGGAGGACGAGGACCTCACCCAGCACGCCGACCTGGCCCGGCAGCTGCGAACCCCGGTGTGCCTGGACGAGTCGGTGACGTCGTCCAAGGCGGCGGCCGACGCGATCCGGCTGGGCGCCTGCTCGGTGGTGAACATCAAGGCCGGCCGGGTCGGCGGCTATCTGGAGGCGCGCCGGGTGCACGACGTGTGCGCCGCGGCCGGGGTGCCGGTGTGGTGCGGCGGCATGGTCGAGACCGGCCTGGGGCGCGCGGCCAACATGGCACTGGCGGCGCTGCCCGGGTTCGCGCTGCCCGGCGACACCTCGGCGTCGGACCGGTTCTACCGGCAGGACATCATCACCGAGCCGTTCGTGCTGGAGGACGGCCACATCGCCGTGCCGACCGGGCCGGGGCTGGGCGTGCAGGTGGACGAGGACGCGCTGGCGGCGGTGACGGTGCATCGGGAATCCGTGCCGCTGGGCGGATGACGCCAGCGATGCCCGCCTCCCGAGAGGTTGATATCGCCAAGGCTGCGGCTGACGTGCTGCGGGGCAACGACCGTGGCCTGTTCACGGTGGCGGCGCCACAGCTGTATCCGCACCAGTGGAGCTGGGATGCCGCGCTGATCGCCGTGGGGTGGGCACAGCTGTCGGTGCCACGGGCGATCACCGAGTTGACCTCGCTGCTGCGCGGTCAGTGGTCGACGGGCATGATCCCGCACATCGTCTTCAGTGACGCGCCGGGCTACTTCCCCGGCCCGGACCGGTGGCGCACCGAGGGTGTCGCGCCGGATGGTGTTTCGACCTCGGGTATCTGCCAGCCACCGGTGCACACGATCGCGGTGTACCGCATCGTGCAGCAGGGCCGGCGGCTCGGGGGTATCGACCGGGACCTGGCGGAGGACTTCCTGGCCGGCACTTTCGACGCGTGGCTGGCCTGGCACCGCTACCTGGCCGATGTCCGCGATCCGGACGGCGACGGGCTGATCGAGATTCGGCACGGCTGGGAGTCCGGCATGGACAACTCGCCGCGCTGGGACGAGCCTTACGCCGCGGTGCCTCCTGGCGCGGTGCAGGCGTTTCACCGTCTGGACAAGCGACACGTGAACGATGTCGCGGAGCGACCCTCCGACGAGGAGTACCAGCGCTACCTGTGGCTGGTCGAGCAGATGGCGCGGGCCGGCTGGAACGACCAGGCGATCAGCGAGCGCCTCGACTTCCGGGTCGGAGACGTGTTCTTCTCAGCGCTGCTGGCGCACGGCAGCGAGTTACTGGCAGAACTCGCAGTGGATCTCCGACGGTACCGGGATGCTGCTGAGCTGCGGGAGATCTCGCGGCGATGCCGAGACGGGGTGGTGGGGTCGGTGTCGCCCTCTGACGGCTGCGCGCGGGACCGGGACCTGCTCACCGGGCGGTGGCTTGACACTCCGACGATCGGCGGGTTCGCTCCGCTTCTGTGCTGCGCAGAGGGGCGGCAGGCGTTGACCGGGACGCTGCTGGGGCCGGGGTGGGCCGGACATCCAGCGCTGGCGTTCGCCGTCCCACCGACCACCGCGCCGGACGCCGACGCGTTCGCGCCGAGAGCCTATTGGCGGGGTCCCCAGTGGCCAATCATCACCTGGCTGTTGTCTTGGACCGCCGAATATTACGGTGACGTCGAGCTTGCCGGGACATTGCGCGCGGAGGCGCTGCGCCAGCTGGGCGACGGATCATTCGCGGAGTACTACCAGCCGCTGACCGGCGAGGCGCTGGGCAGCGCCCACCAATCATGGACGGCGGCGGTGGCGTTGGATTGGTTGGCCAGGTGACCGCGGAGCCCGGGCCAGTGCTGGAGGGGGCGCGATAAGGCCGCTCGATCGGAGCGGTACGTGGCACGGGCGATGTCGCGTTGGCCGAGGTTCTCGTAGCGAGATCGGAGATCACCGGCCAGTTCGCTGCGATGAGCACGGGCCGGCCGAGGACGCCGTCCCGCGGCCGACACAGCCTGGAAGCTGCGCCGGCTAGAGGGCTAGGTTCGGCGGAGCCTGAATTTTGAGTCGGGTTGCGGGTTTGCC
>JBIQML010000084.1:0-11776 GCA_044463405.1 Nakamurella lactea
AGCCGGCCAGATCGTGCTGATCATCGACCGGGGCGATCCCGACACCCCGGACCCGCTGCGCCGCGTGCTGACGGCGGCGCTCACGACCCTGGGCGCCGAGTTATCCGACCATCTGCGTGGGCACAGGGTGTCGGTGACGGTGGTGACGTTCGACCGGGCCGCCCCTGAGCCCCCGGTGGAGGCAGGGATCGCTCCGCTGGTCGAGGCCGCCCTGCTAGCCCGCGCCGGATCCGGAACCACCGTCCGGACCGGCTGACTGCTCCGGGTCGGCTCGCTCGTCCGGGCCGGCTTGCTCGTCCGGGTCGGCTTGCTCGTCCGGGTCGGCTTGCTCGTCCGGCGCCGCCGACCTCTCCAGTCCGGTCGGCCCCTCCATCTCGGTGGACTTCTCCTGGCCGGGGGCCGCTGCGATCCGGTTCCGGGCCGTCGACGCCGGCGGCCGCACCGACCAACCGGCGTAGCGCCGCGAGCCGCGTCCCCGCCAGGCCCGTTCGAACGACACCAGGATCGCCACGAACAGCCCGGCGACGACCGCCCCGACGACGTCAACGACCACGTGCATCAGCACGGTGTCGGCGATCATCTGATTGCTGCGCCCGAAGGCCATGATCAGCGTGGCCAGCACAAGCAGGCCGTTGACCACCCAGGCCATCCACCACAGCGGCACCGTCACCCTGGTGCTGCGCCGTCGGGCGTCGACGGCGCGCAGCCCGCGGGCGATCTCCACCAGGACCTGCCCAGCGCCGTACAGGTTCCACCCGGGCACCACCAGCCTGGCCAGCAGCAGCGCCGCCGACCGGCTCGGTGCATGGCCGGCGCGCTCGGCGGCGGCACGGTGCAGCGTCACCAGCACGGGCAGCCCGGCGAGCGCGGTGACCACCCCCAGCACCAGCGCCGCGATGCCCGCCGACAGCACCATCACGTCGCTGGCATGCACCGGCGCGCCCGGCAGCACCTGTGTCCGGCCGGCCAGCATCAGGGTGAATCGCCACACCTCCGCGCCCGCGGCCACCAGGCACGCGAGGGCCGTCAGACCGGCCAGTGCGGCCACGACCAGCAGGCCGCGAACGTGAGCGTGGGTGGCCGACTCCGTGCCGGTGACCGTCGCGCTGCGCCAGATGACCGGGGGGAATCCCCAATCCGGGTGGCCCCGACCGTAGCTGGGCGGGCCGGCATAGGGACGCCGCCGGAGCCGCACGCGACGCGGTGGCTCCGACCCGGGTGGTGGGTGCGCGATCCACCGGCGCACCGGAAACGGCGCTCCGCAATAGACGCACGCCGGGCGGAACCCCGGCGGTTGGGTTCGGGCACAGCGCGCACAGCGCACGCCGAACCGTGGATCGTCCCCGCCGCCGGAGGTGGCGCCTGGCCCCCACCGCGCGGTGCTCATGGTCATGGTGGCGCCGGCATCGATCAGATGACCGTGGCGGGCCGATCGCCATCGGCGACCATCGGCCGGCCGGCGCTCGCCCAGGACTGCATCCCGCCCCCCACGTTGACGGCGTCCCAGCCGTTCGCGTTGAGGAACTGGGCCACCCGCGCGGAGCGGCCGCCACTGCGGCAGATGACGTAGACCGGAGACCCGTCGGGCACGTCGTCCAGCCGGGCCGGGATGTCACCCATGGGGATGTGCGTGGCGTCCGGCGCGTGCCCGGCCGCCCATTCGTCGTCCTCACGGACGTCGAGCAGCACGGCATCGGCCGGCAGGTCGGTGACGGAGATCTGCGGAACCCTCGATGGCATCACGCGCTCCATCCTGACATTCCGCGCCGACTGGCGTGCGCGCTCGCGTCGCCTCGCACCGGCAGGATCCGGAGCTTGTCTTCGAGCTCTTCGATCCGGCATCGAATATCTGTTCTTAATCAAGCTTACTAAGGCCTTGACATGGCCTCCCAGTGAAACGTAGTATCGAACGTATGAGCGTATCCAGCGCCACGGAGAGATCTGCGGGCTCTTCCGCGCATGCGGGATCGGCGTCCGACACGGACGTCACCGTGGCAGCGGGGTACGACGGCGGCGGTGACGGGGTCGACGGATGGGCTGCCACGTTGTCGCGCCTGGCCCCGGCTGCCGACGATGGATCGCGGATCGATCAGATCCGGATGCTCGAGGACATCAAGGCAGGGTGCGCGGCCGCTCAGGCGAGGATCACCGCGGCGTTCGCCGCCTCACAGCGCGAGGCGAACACCCCGGCCAGCGACGACGGCGATGCCGCAGCAATGCGTGAGGGTACGGCCGGTGCGCCGGACCGCGTCGGGCCGGCGCCCGCCGCATCGGCCGGCACGGCAGCAGCCAGGGCGCAGCGGCGGGCCAAGGCCGTGAGGCTGGCGAGCCGGTCCGCAGCGGCCCAGATCGCGCTCGCCAGGCGGGAGTCACCGCAGCGCGGTGGCCGGTTCGTCGGGCTTGCCGATGTCCTGGTCGGCGAGATGCCGTCCACGCTGGCGGCGCTCGAGGCCGGGGTGATCAACGAGTACCGCGCGATGATCATCGTGCGGGAGACCGCATGCCTGTCCCGCGACCAGCGCGCCGCCGTCGACGCCGAGATCGCCGACAATCTGGACGGGCTGGGCGATTCCCGCATCGAAGCGCTGGTCAAGGGCATCGCGTACCGGATCGATCCGGAAGCGGCGACCAAGCGGGCGGTTCGTGCCGCCGGCGACCGGCGGGTGTCGCTGCGGCCGGCTCCGGACGCCATGGGTTACCTGACCGGTCTGATGCCGATCGCCGCCGCGGTGGCCTGCTACGCGGCGCTGTGTCGGCATGTGGACACCCAGCCCGCCGAGGACGGAGACACCCGAACCCGGGACCAGCGCATCATCGACGAGTACATCGCCCGCATCACCGGCAGCAGCGGCGGCGGTCGGCGCGCGCAGGATGAGGGAGCGTCCGGTGTCCCTCCGGTACCGAACCCGACCACCCCCGCCTCCGGGAAGCAGGATCTGACCGAGGAGCCGCCGGAGAAAGCGGACGGCTGCGCGTCGGCCGAGGACGGTGATGCGGGTGCCTGTGACGGCACCTCGCCGCAGCAGGCGGACGGTCGCGAGCCGGATGCCCATGACGGCGCGCCGCCTCCGAGTGCCACGCCGCGCAGCGATGACGATCAGGGTGGCACCCGGTCCTCGACGGAACACGACCGCCCGACGGCGGAGAACGACGCAGAGCCGACCGACGTCACCGAGCGCCATCCCGCTGGCGCCACCACCGGACCCGACACGGTCGAGGACCCGGTCGCCGCGGTGCGGGACGCCTACGAGCGGGCCGTGCAGCGCGACCGAGTCCGGCACCGGAGTCCCGATCCGGTGCCGGACGAGTCCCCGCCGGACCAGGCCGACCGCACAGGCCCGGCACCCGGAGCGGAGGGATCTGCCCGCGGCGACCCCCCGGCGGAACCTGCGATATCGGATGCCCCGCGGGAGCAGCAGCCTGCCCGAGATCCGGCATCCGCGCACGACTTTCCGAGCGGGACCGGTGTGGTGATCAACCTGGTGATCACCGACCGGACGCTCTTCGCAGACGGCGCCGATCCGGCCCTGCTGCCCGGCAACCATCCGATCCCGGGGCCACTGGCGCGACGGATGGTCAGCGAGCTACCCGACAGCGCGCGGATGTGGATCCGCCGGCTGTACACCAGGCCCGGGTCCGGGGAACTGGTGGCCGCCGACTCCCAGCAGCGGACGTTCCCGCTCGGCATGCGGCACATCCTGTTCACCCGCGACCAGATCTGCCGGACACCGTGGTGCAACGCTCCGGCCAGGCACGCCGACCATGTCAAGCCGTGCGCCGAGGGCGGCGCCACCAGCCTGGCCAACGGGCAGGCGCTGTCCGAGGACTGCAACTACACGCGCACCGCCCCTGGCTGGTCCGCGCATCAAGACCCGGACCAGCCGGGCCGGATCATCGTCACCACGCCGACCGGTCACAGCTATCCGAGCCCCTGCCCGGACCTACTTCCAGGCCACACCGACGCCTCGAAGGGCACCGCCGACCCGGATCGCTCCGACCTACCGGTCAGCACCGACGACCCGAACGGCACCGACATGCCGGGACATATGGACCTTCCGGGCCCGGGCGAACGGGCCGGGCCTCTGGGCCGCACCGGATAGTCGAGATATCCAGGCGCACGCCGCCAGGCGCCCGGCTACCGGAGCAACCGGGACATCCGCCGATCCGCCAGCAGCTTCCCCCCGGTCTGGCAGGTCGGGCAGTACTGGAACGACCGGTCGGAGAACGACACCTCGGCGATGGTGTCGCCGCACACCGGGCAGGGCAGCCCCGCACGCGCGTGGACCCGCAAGCCGCTGCGCTTCTCGCCCTTGAGCCGCGCCGCGTTCCCGCCGGCGGTCCGCCGGACGGCGTCGGTGAGTACATCCCGCATCGCGTCGGCCAGCCGCCCGACTGTGGCCGCATCCAAGGAACCCGCGGTCGCAAAGGGCGACAGCTTGGCCAGGTGCAGGATCTCGTCCGAGTAGGCGTTGCCCACCCCGGCGACCACGGTCTGGTCGGTCAGCACGGTCTTGATCCGGCCGGTCCGTCCCGCCAGCAGCGCTCCCAACTCGTCGGCCCCCATCCCGGACCCATCGGGGCCGAGCGCGTCCGGACCCAGTCGGGCGATGCCGGGCACCTGGGAGGGGTCGCTCACCACGGCCGCCGTCACCGACTTCTTGGTCCCGGCCTCCGTCACGTCGAAGCCGCCGCCGCCGGACAACCGGATCCGGAGCGCGATCGGGCCGCCCATCTTCGGCGGCGCCGGCTTCATCTCGTCGGACCAGCGCAGCCAGCCTGCCCGGGCGAGGTGCAGGATCAGGTGCCATTCGCCCGGATCGCCGCCGTCCGAGCCGTCCCCGTCACCGCCATCCCCGCCGGCGGCGGTGACGATGTCCAGGAACTTGCCGTGCCGGCCGGCTCCCGTCACGGTCCGCCCCACCAGCGCCGACGCGGGCGGCTGGTAGGTCGTCAGGATGTTCAGTGAGGCCACCGTCACCGTCGTGATCTGCTGACCTGCGGCATGCTCGGTCAGGAATCCCGCAAGGGCGGCCACCTCCGGCAGTTCCGGCATGGGTGCCAGTCTGCCGGAAACCAGCCGCGCCTGGCAGTGCCTGGCCCCGTGCCCGGCGGAGCCTCGCCGGACCCGAACCGGGCCGCCCCGCGCCGCCGCGGGCCGCCCCGCGCCGCCCCGAGTCGCACCGGGCCGCACCGAGTCGCCGCACCTGCCCGGAGCGCATGCGGCCCCCGACATGGGGAGTTGTCCCCAGTTTCCCCCGGACACCCCACGGCGGCCGCGAACCTTCCTATCCTGAGATGCGCAGCGATCGCCGGCGACCGCTCATCCAGCCGGATCGGACGCACCGAGGAGGGGCAGCATGACCAGCTACGCGAAGTATCCCTACGCGACCCTGCTGTCGGTGGGCAGCAAGCTGGGCACGATCTCCGACCAGCTCGATTCCAACGACAAGGGCGCGTCGTCGGTCAACGGACTGTCCGGCGACCAGCAGTCCATCGCCGACGGCATCGACGACTTCCGCGACGAGTGGGGCGAGAGCATCAAGAAGCTAAAGGGGAACATCGGCAACTTCGGCACGCTGTCGATCCAGATCGGCAAGATGGTCGGTGGGGCGGACGCCGAACTGGCCAAGGCCATGCGACCGGGCGGCTCCGGGGGGACGAGCGCCTGATCGCCGCTGGGTGGGGCCGCCTCGCAAAGGCCCCGACCCGCCGCGCGGGCCCGCAGGACTCCGCCTTGCATGACGTGCTGCCGCACCGCATGCTCAGCGGGTGAACCGCAGCCCTCGCCTCGCCGTGCTGGGCGGCGGGTCGTGGGGCACCACCGTCGCCTCGCTGGCGGCCCGCAACACCGAGACCGTGCTGTGGGCACGCGATCCGGCCGTGTGCGCCGAGGTCACGCGCCGCCACCGGAACTCCACCTACCTCCCCGACGTGGACCTGCACCCGGGCCTGACCGGCCAGCCCGACCTCGCCGCCGCCGTCGAGTGGGCCGACGTGCTGGTGATGGCCGTCCCGTCCCAGGGCTTCCGCGGCATCTGCGAGCGAGTGGCCGAGCATCTGCGCCCATGGGTGCCGGTGGTCAGCCTGGTCAAGGGACTGGAGCAGGGCACCCGGCTCCGGATGACGCAGATCGTCACCGAACTGCTCCCCGGGCATCCGGCCGGGGTGCTGTCCGGCCCGAACATCGCGCGCGAGGTGGCCTCCGGGTTCGCGGCCGCCGCGACGCTGGCGATGCCCGACCAGTGGACCGCCGAGATGCTGCAGCCGATCCTGCACTCGCACCTGTTCCGGGTGTACACCGGCTCGGACGTCGTGGGGGTGGAGATCGCCGGGGCGCTGAAGAACATCTTCGCCATCGCGGTGGGATTCGGTGACGGCCTGGACGCGGGGGTGAACACCCGGGCCATGGTGATCACCCGGGCGCTGCGCGAGCTGACCCGGCTGGGCATCGCCATGGGCGGCCGGACCGAGACGTTCTACGGCCTGGCCGGCATGGGCGACCTGATCGCCACCTGCACCAGCCCGCTGTCCAGGAACCGCACCGTGGGATTCGAGCTGGCCAGGGGACGCAGCATCGAGGAGATCCTGGCCGGCATGAACCAGGTCGCCGAGGGCGTCAAGACCTCCGCCGTGGTGATGGAACTCGCCGAGCAGTACGGCGTATCGATGCCGATCGCCGCCGAGGTGGACGCGGTACTCAATCACGGCCAGCCGGTGCAGGACGCCTACCGGGGCCTGCTGCGCCGGGCGGCCGGTCACGAGCACCAGGGCGACGCGTGGTAGGCGAGCCGGCCGGCCCAGGAGTCGGTGACCGGGACCCGGTGCGCCTGCCGGCCCCGTCACACCCGAAAGACCTTGACGGTTCCCACCCAGGTGTCGATGTGCAGCCGCACCAGCGGCCCCGGCCCGGTCGCCGAATCCTCCTCGATGGTCCTGGTGCCGACGGTGGTGGCCCCGTCCACCACCACGCGCACGCCCACCGGGACCCACACCTTGACGCTCCCGACGCTGGTCCGGACGTGCAGGTCCACCTCCGGACCGGCGATCTCCGCCCCGGACAGGTCCAACTTCACCGGCCCCAGGGAGACCTATGCCCGACCGACCGGCAGGCTGCCGGCCACGGCACGCCTGTCGACACGGGCCGCGGCCGCGCCGGGTAGCGTCCGGATCCATGACCGATGCTCCGGCTCCGCACGGCTCGCCCGACTCCGACATCGCCCGGGTCTTCCGACGGGCGGCCGACATCGCCGCGGACTTCCGGACGTCCCTGCCGGATCGGCGGGTGGCGTCCGTGGTCGACATCGACGGTGCGCTCGCGCTGTTCGATGCCGACCTGCCGGACGGACCGGGCGACCCCGAGGAGGTGGTCGAGGAACTCGCCCGACTCGCCGACCCCGGGATCGTGGCCAGCGCCGGGCCGCGGTTCTTCGGGTTCGTCAACGGCGGTGCGCTGCCGGCCGCCAGCGCCGCCGACATCCTCACGGTGGGCTGGGACCACCCCGCCTTCAACGCCGTGCTCAGCCCCGCCGGTGCGGCAGCCGAACGGGTCGCCGGCGGCTGGGTGAAGCAGCTGCTGGGCATTCCGGAGGCGGCATCGGTGGGGTTCGTGACGGGTGCCCAGGCGGCGAACACGGTCGGGCTGGCGGCCGCCCGGCAGCACCTGCTGGCGCAACGCGGCCACGACGTCAACGCCCGGGGGCTGCACGGCGCACCGGCCATGCGGGTGCTGGTGGGTGAGGAGCGGCACGCCACCATCGACGCGTCGATGCGGTTCCTGGGGTTGGGCACCGACCGTGTCGAGCCGGTGGCGGCCGGATCGAACGGCGAGATGGTCATGGGCGACCTGCAGCGGGTGCTGGATTCGGGCGATGCGGACGCGCCGACCATCGTCGTGCTGCAGACCGGCAACGTGAACACCGGCGGTTGCGACAACCTGCGCGCCGGCTGCGATCTCGCGCACCGGCGCGGCGCCTGGGCGCATGTCGACGGTGCGTTCGGGCTGTGGACGGCCGCCTCGCCGTCGCACCGTCACCTGACCGACGGGGTCGAGCTGGCCGACTCCTGGTGCACCGATGCGCACAAGTGGCTGAACGTGCCCTACGACTCGGCACTGGCGATCTGCGCGCACCCGCAATCGCATGCGGCGGCCATGTCGTACTCGGCGTCCTACCTGTCCGGATCGGAGTCCGCGCCGGGGATCGGCTCCTACGGTCCCGGCGATCTGGTGCCGGAATCCTCCCGCCGGGCACGGGGTTTCGCGGTCTGGGCGGCGCTGCGGCAGCTCGGCCGGTCGGGAGTGGCCGACCTGGTGGACCGGTGCTGCGCGCTGGCCCGGCGGCTGGCCGACGGCCTGGCCGACGGCGGCGCCGAGGTCGTGAACGACGTGGTGATCAATCAGGTGTTGTTCGGGTTCCCCGGTCGGGATGCGGACGCGATCGCCAGCGCGGTGCAGGACGAGGGAACCTGCTGGCTGGGCGGAACCACCTGGCGGGGGCGGCGGCTGCTGCGGGTGTCGGTGTCCAACTACGCGACCACGCAGGCCGACATCGACGCGTCGGTGACGGCCATCCTGGCCGCCGCGCACACGGTCCCTGCGGCGGTAGAGCGGGACTGAGCCGGGGCGGTGAGCCACGCGGTCGCCGGAGCCCGCTCGAGGTAGCGCATCACCGCATCATCTGATCACTACCATCATCGGATCATCGCCCGTCCCCACCTCGATGACAAGCTCGTTTGACATCTCGGTCGATGTCAAGCACCCTTGTCATATGCCTGAGTATCCGTACGAACAGAACCACCGAACCGATCGTCACCGCCATTGGCTACCGCTGCGGGCGGCGGCCCTCCTGGTCCTGGCCGTGGCGCTGATCGTCGACGTCGTGGTGGTCGACACGTCCCAGGCCGGGTTCCTCGTGCCGGTGCTGGTCGCGGTGGCGATCGCGGTGTTCTACGACAACCGGGGGAACGCCTGCGGACGCCGGCATGCGAAATGACGTCCGCGCGATGAGGGCCGCGCGCGGGATCTCGCAGGCGGAATTGGCCCAGGCGCTGGGGGTGTCCCGCCAGACCGTGAACTCGATCGAGACCGGCCGCTACCTGCCGTCGCTGCCGCTGGCGCTGGCGTTGGGGCGATACTTCGGCACCACCGTGGAGGAGATCTTCCATGAAGACGCGACGAGCGACTGAACTGACCATCCCGCTGCTATCGGTCGCGGTCGGCATCGTCTACCTGGTGGTCGGGCTGATCGGCGGGCAGACCACGTTCGCCTTCGTCGGCCTGGGCATCATGCTGGCGCTGACGGTGGTGCTGTGGCTGGTGCGAGGACGCAGCGAGACGGTCAAGGGGTTGCTGGACCGGCGCGACGAGCGCATCAACGCGATCGACCTGACTGCGAGCGCCATCACCGGCGGGGTGCTGATCGTCGTCCTGCTGGTGGCCTTCGTCGTTTCCGTGGCTCGCGGCGA
Organism: Nakamurella lactea; assembly: GCA_044463405.1. Lineage (GTDB taxonomy): Bacteria > Actinomycetota > Actinomycetes > Mycobacteriales > Nakamurellaceae > Nakamurella > Nakamurella lactea_B. The sequence continues at coordinate 9,463 of JBIQML010000084.1, forward strand.
CAGCGGGGCTCCGTACTACTGGCTGCTGGCGCTGGCGGGCGTCACCTACCTGGTGGCGCTGGTCGCGTTGCGCCTCCGCGGATGACGCCGGCCGGCCAGCCCGCCGGTGACCGGTCAGGAAGGCGGATCACCGTCGCCGAAGGCCCGATCCAGGGTCGGGCCGGCGTCCGGCCCCGCCAGCACCGACAGCCGATCACCCGCACGGAGCGCCGTGTCCCCGTCGGCGAAGATCAGCTCGGGGCCGCGCAGCACGGACAGCACGATCGTCGGATGCGGAAGCGACAGTTCCCGCAGCGTCGCACCGTCCGCCGGTGAGCCGGCCCGCACCTCCCGCTCCACCAGGGCGGTTCCGGACGCCGAACGGGCCAGCCGGCGGGTCGCGTCGCGCAGGCCCAGCCGGTAGCCGCGCACCAGGTCCGACACGGCCACCACCCCGACCACGCCCATGGCCGAGTCCAGCACCGGTGCCCAGCCGCTCCTGCTGGTGACCACCGCGTCGACGGCGTCGTCGAGCGTGGCCTCCAGCGATAGCGTCATCGCCTCGGCGTCGGCGAGCCGGTTCACCGTCACCGTCGGGCCTCGATCGGACAGCGCGCGCAGTGCCGGCAGCGAGACGGTCCCCACGAACTGACCGCCGGCGGTGACGACCGGCGCGCCTGGGACCCCGGCCGCCGCCAGTTGCGCGGCCGCGGCCGGAGCGGGCATCGCCGCGTCCAGCACCACGCGGGGAGGCGCCATCACCGATCGCACGCCGACGGCGGCCGCCATCGGCAGCCCGAACGCCAGCCGGTGTGCGGGCAGCGCCGCCCGGTTGCGCAGCTGCGAGGTGTACAGGGTGGTATCCCCCACCACCAGCACCGCCAGCGCCACCGCCACCATCGCGGGCGCGAGCAGCGAGAGGTTGCCGGTCATCTCCGCCACCATCAGCATCACGGCGAGCGGCGAGTGCGCGATCGAGCCGAAGCAGGCCATCATCCCGACGATCACGAACGGCACGGACGACGCCGGCACCGGCAACCCGGTCAGCTCCAGCAGCCGCCACACGGCCGCTCCCGTGACGCCGCCGATCACCATGCCCGGGCCGAACAGGCCGCCCACGCCACCCGAGCCGATGGTCAGCGTGGTGGCCAGGATCTTGGCGAACGGCAGCGCGATCACGATCCACAGCGGCATGCCCAGCAGGGTCGGGGCGTCCATCACCTGCTGGACCTCGCCGTAGCCGGTGCCCAGCACGCCGGGGATCGCCAGCCCGATCGCCCCGGTCGCCAGGCCGCCCAGCACCGGCTTGGCCAGGGTGGGCATCCGCAGTCGCTTGATCAGCGGCGTCAGCCGGTGGAAGACCAGGATGTACACCCGCCCGACCAGCCCGGCCGCCACGCCGAGAATCGCGAAGAACAGCAGGTCACCGGCGCGTGCGAAGTGGTACGAGCCCTGGTCGCCGAAGATCGGCGAGAAGCCGTAGAAGGAGCCGAAGACCGCGAATCCCACGATCGAGGCCACCAGGGACGGCACCAGCGCCTGGACCTCGACGTCGTCCCGGTAGGGCAGCTCGGCGCCGAGTATGGCGCCGCCCAGGGGTGCCCGGAAGATCGACCCGATGCCCGAGGCGATGCCCGCCGACACGGCGATCCGGGCGTCCGCCGGCGGCAGGTTCAGCGTGCGGGCCAGCACCGAGCCGAAGGTGGCCGAGGTCTGCGCGGTGGGCCCCTCGCGACCGCCCGAGCCACCGGCGCCGATGGTGAGCGCGGCGGCGAGCATCTTGACGAGCACCGCGCGGGCCCGCAGGCCAGTGGGGTTGTGGTGCACGGCGTCGATGGCGGCGTCGGTGCCGTGCCCCTCGGCCTCGGGGGCGAACCGGGTGACGAGCAGTGCGGCCAGGAAACAGCCACCCGCGGCCACCAGCGGAATCGCCCAGGGCCGGGCGAAGCCGGACGCGGCCCGGCCGCCACCCTCGCCGACGGGGGTCGCCACGTCGTACCCGCCGACCACGCCCAGCAGCAGGTACGTGCCGGCGTGCAGCAACGTCAGGAACAGGGCGGCGCCCAGGCCGGCGATCACCCCGATGAGCGCGCCGAGCACGATCCAGCGCCGCAGGTACGGGGCGCTGCGCAGGCCGGCGAGGCTGCGTCCGACCACTCGCCGCAGGTGCCGGGACGCGGCGAGCGAGACCGCCACGATCAGCGGCAATCCGGCATCGGCACGGGCCGATTATCGCGCGGCGGCGGTCGCCGGACAGCGACGGGCCCGGATCCGCACTGCTGCGGATCCGGGCCCGTCGTATCGGATCGGCTACCGGCTCAGTTCTGCGAGCCCT
>JBIQML010000085.1:0-11684 GCA_044463405.1 Nakamurella lactea
CGAGGCGATCACTATCGGGCGTCGCGCCCGTGTGCGAGTGCAGATCTCTCACCACAAGGCCAAGGGGATCGGTCAGTGGGGATCGGTGTCGGAGTCTCTGGCCGCCGCCGCGGCGGCACGGGCCGACGGCGTCGAGGTGGGCTTCGACGCGTATCCCTACGAGGCGTCCAGCACCACGCTGGCCGCCTGCCTACCGCCCGACCTGTTCGCATTGGACGACGACGCGCTGCTGCACTGGCTGGCCCGCCCGGAGTCGGTGGCCGAGCTGCGGGACGCTTTGGCGCGCACGGATTGGGACAATCACGTGCACGACAGCGGCGGGTATCAGGGAATCCAGGTGGCGAGCGCCGCTGATGGCAGGTTCGACGGGCAGACCCTGGCCGAGATCGCCGGTCGGCGCGGAACCGATGGAGCCGAGGCGTTGATCCACGTGCTGCGCGAGGAACGCTTACGGGTGGGCATGGTCTGCTTCGTCATGGCCGAGAGCGACGTACGAACGGTGCTGTCCGCGCCGGGCACCTGCATCGGGTCCGACAGCACGTCGGCGAGCACCGGGCATCTCGGTCACCCGCGGGCCCGCGGAACGTTCGCTCGGGTGCTGGGTCATTACGGCCGGGATCTTGGCCTATTCAGCATGGAGGAGGCGGTGCACCGGATGACCGGGCTGCCGGCGCGGTGGTTCCGACTCGATGGCGTCGGACTACTCAGGTCCGGCTACTCGGCCGATGTGGTGGTCTTCGACCCGAACTCGGTGCTGGACAGGGCCACCTACAGCAATCCGGACGAGGAGTCGGTTGGCGTGCACGACGTGTTCGTGTCCGGGCAGCATGTGGTGCGGGACGGACGGTTCTCCGGCGCCCGAGCCGGCCGGCGCCTTCGGCTGGCCAGCACCGTGATGACGGCAGGCTCGGCATGACGGTTCCGTTGGCATTGGACGATGTCCGCGATGCGGCTCGGCGCCTGGCGGGCGTGGCCCACCGGACGCCGCTGATCACCTCCAGGACTCTCGATGCGCGCACCGGAAGGCACGTGTACCTCAAGTGCGAGAACCTCCAGCGGGTGGGCGCGTTCAAATTCCGTGGCGCGTACAACGCGATCTCGCAGCTCTCCGCGGATCAGCTGCGGCGTGGCGTGGCAGCCTATTCGTCGGGCAACCACGCCCAGGCGGTCGCTCTGGCGTGTCGCGAATTGGACACCGCCGCAGTGGTGGTCGTGCCCAGCGATGTGGCCCCGGCCAAACGCGCAGCGATTGCCGGCTATGGGGCTCAAATCGTTTCCTATGACAGGCACACCGAGGACAGGGCCGCGATCTGTCGGCGCCTCGCCGAACAGGGCGGGCTCGCCATGGTGGCGCCCTTCGAGGACCTGCACGTGATGGCCGGGCAAGGCACCGTCGCGCTGGAAATGCTCAGCGATGCCCCGGACTGCGAGACGCTGGCGGTGCCGGTCAGCGGCGGCGGTCTGATCGCCGGCTGCGCTGTCGCAGCGATCGCACTGCGACCCGGCATCCGGATGGTCGGCGTGGAGCCGGCCGCCGGTGACGACACGCGGCGCTCGATGGCTTTCGGCCGGCGGGTGACGGTGCCGACCCCTTCCACAATTGCGGACGGGTTGCGCTCGGAGACACCGGGCGAGTTGACCTTCGCCATCAACCGCCGGCTTGTGGACGAGGTGGTCGTGGTCGACGACGAGGAGATCGTCGACGCGATGCGGTTCGCCTTCGAGCGGCTGAAGATCGTGTTGGAGCCCAGCGGGGCTGTAGCCCTGGCTGCGGTGCTCGCCGGGCGGGTGCGCGGCGGAAGGATCGGGGTGGTGCTGTCGGGTGGGAATATCGATCCGGGCCGGTTCGCCCGGTTGGTGGGCGGTGATCAGCCTTCATCGAAATAGATGTTCAGCGCACGCGTGAGTTTCTGCCGTCGATCGATCCGTCGGCCGGCGCCCTTCGCGCTGGCCGTGGTCAGTGCCGTCAGCACGTGAATGGCGGCCACCAATGCGGTCGGCGAATCCTCCTCCGGCGTGTTCTCGGTGGGCACCACGATGCTGACGGATGCGACCGGGCATATCGGTGCCGCCAGGCTGTCGGTGATCGCGACGACGCTTCCGCCGGCTGCTCGGAACTGTCGGGAGAACTCGATGGTGTACCGGCGATAGCGCAGCACCGAGAACGCAATCAGCACATCGGTATTGCGGACGTCCGCCAGAATGTCCAACGGTCGGACGATCGCGCCGTCGATCAACGTCACTTGGGACAGTCCGGCTGACAGATCGCCGGCCAGCAGGCTGGCATATGCGAAAGACTTGCCTTCCCCGATGACGAACCGGCGCCGCGCGGACACCACCAGCGCCGTTGCCTGCACAGCGGTGCCATCTTCCTCCAGGGCTTCGAAGGCCTTGGTGAGGATTCTGCGCTCGCGTTCGATGATCTTGCGCTGCAATGTGGACGAGGCAGAACGCCGGGTCGGGCGCTTGCTCCCGGCCGCCCGGTCGCCCACCATCCTTCCGTCGGATTCCTGACTCGTATGTTGCGATCTTCGGGTGCGCCCAGGCATTGTCGCGCTCCTCCGTCGTGTCTGGCGTACACGGTTGCTGATGACCGCAGTGTAGTAAATAGAGGAGATCTGAGCCAAGGTTGATGCGAAGACGGGATCTATTTGAGTCTGGCAGACGAGGTTGGGCAACGGTAGTATCTGCAGACATACGATACGTAAAATGTTCGACCGACCGTCATCGCCGGTCACGGAGTGCAGTGCCCGGGACTTCCCGATGGCACGACAATGATGGGCTCATCGGTTCGCCCGGGAAGGATGTCGGTGCAGTCCGAACAGTACGTCGAGGTGCCTGGCGGCCGGGTGTGGTGCCGGGCCGCTGGAGCGGGGCCGGGCCTGCCGCTGCTGGTACTGCATGGGGGGCCGGGGTTCACCTGCGAGTACCTGGACAGTCTGGCCGGACTCGGCGACAGCCGGCCGGTAGTGATGTTCGATCAGCTCGGCTGCGGGCGCTCCGACCGTCCGGACGACGTGTCCCTTTGGACGGTGGACAGATTCGTGGCCGAAGTGGCCTGTGTTCGCAGGGCGCTGGGACTGGACGAGATCCATCTGCTCGGTCAGTCGTGGGGGTCGATGCTCGCGGTCGATGCCGTGCTGGCCGGCGCGCCCGGGATCGTCAGCCTGATCCTGGCGAGTCCACCGCTGTCGATTCCGCTGTGGATGGCCGACGCTCGGCGCTTGCGCGCCCAGTTGCCGGCCGATGTGCAGCGCACGCTGACCGAACATGAGGAGCGCGGGTTCACCACCTGCCCGGAGTACAGGGCGGCCTGTCTGGAGTACAGCCGCCGCTATATCTGCCGGGCCGATCCGTGGCCGGACGCCTACGAGCGCTCTTTCGTGGGTGAAGGCGAGCAGGTGTACCACACCATGTGGGGCCCCAACGAATTCACCGTCACCGGTTCGTTGTCGGACTACGACCGCACGGACCGACTTGCCGAGATCGCCCAACCCACACTGCTCACCTGCGGCAGGTTCGACGAGGCGACCCCCGAGGCCACCCTGGCTTACCAGGAGGTGATGCCGAACGCCCGATCGGTGATCTTCGAGCGCAGCGCGCACTGCGCGCACCTGGAGGAGAGGGACGCCTATCTGGCGGAGCTGCGATCCTTCCTGCGCGATGTCGAGTCTGGCATCAGCGACAGCGCGGGCATCGGTGCCGACGCGCAGGCCGGATGATGCCGGACTGCCATCCGCGAAGGGATTCGCCATCGTGACCGACCGGTTCGAGGATGTGCTGCGCGCCGGCCACGCCGATGGAGCGTTCTCAGCCGCTGCCTGGTCGACCGGCACCGCAAATCGCGTCGACTCGGCCGGCGTTCTGGGCGAACTTTCTTGGGGTGGCCCCACCGCAGGGCCGGATACCCTGTGGGACCTGGCATCGGTCACCAAGCCGATTGTGGCGCTGGCCGTCATGTCGCTGGTGCAGGACGGTCGGATGACATTGGACGACACGGTAGCCGAATACCTGCCCGACTACCGCGGCACCGATAAGGAACGCCTCACCGTTCGCCAACTGTTGACCCATACCGCCGGATTTCCCGGCGAGCTACCGATGTATCGCTGGTGCGATACACCCAGCGCGATGCTGGACGAGATCCGGTCGGTGTCACTGCGGTTCGAGCCGGGTACCGATGTGGAGTACACCTCGCAAGGCTTCATCGTTCTGGGTCTGATGGTCGAGGCGGCAGCCGGAGATTCGCTGGACAGCGTGGTTCGGGCCCGGGTGACCGAGCCCGCGGGCCTGGCGCGCACGCTGTTTCGACTCGGCGTCGATGACCGCGTACTCGCCGCCGCGACCGAGGAGTGCCCGTGGCGTGGCGGAGTGGTGCAAGGAAGGGTGCACGACGAGAATGCCGAGGTTCTTGGTGGTGTCGCCGGTCACGCCGGGCTGTTCGCCTCGCTGACGGACATGCAGTCCCTGGCGCAACTGCTGTGCCGGGGGGCATCTGGCTCCGACACGGCGGTGCTGTCCGCGCGGACGCTAGCGGCGATGATCGCCCCCGCTACCGATCATCTGCGGCACCGCCGCACGCTGGGCTGGCAGGGCAGGGACCCGGTGCTCAGTCCCGCCGGCGATCTGGCCGGGCCACGAACCTTCGGCCACACCGGGTTCACCGGGACCAGCATCTGGGTCGACCCTGATGCGGGACGATATGTGGTGCTGCTGACCAACCGGGTGCATCCGACTCGGCGAAACGGGGCACTGCCCCGCATCAGACGCCGGGTGCACAACATCGGATTCGGCTGGTCGGCAGGCTAGCTGGTCCTCGCGTGCGGGTTCGGCGATCCGGGCCGTCACGGGCGGTGCCGGGTCCGGCCGCCATTGCTGGGCTACCGCACCCCCGCGGGTAGCGCCGGATCCGGCCACCGTCTGCGGTGCTACCGGTCCCGGCCGGTCACCGCGTCACCACCGACACCTGGTGGTAGCCGGAGGCGCCGTTGGGCGCCGGCGGCGCCACGATGGCGTCCTGGATCGCGCCGGTGCCGTCCACCGCCCGGCAGCGCAGGGTGTGATCGCCGGGCTGGACCTGCCCGGTGTCCCAGCGGAACACCCACTGCCGCCAGGTGTCCTTGGACGCGGTGCCGGCGAGGGTGGCCTTCCGCCATGGGCCGTCGTCGACCTGCACCTGGACCGCCGAGATGCCCCGGTGCTGGGCCCAGGCCACCCCCGCGACCGGCACCACGCCGGGACCCACCGTCACGTCGTAGTGCGGCGTGTCGATCCGGGAGGCGGTCTTGATCGGGCCGCGCGGCGCCCAGCCGCGCTCGGTCCAGTAGGCCGAGACGTCTGCGAACCTCGTCACCTCCAGGTCCACCACCCACTTGGTGGCCGACACGTACCCGTACAGGCCCGGCACCACCATGCGCACCGGGAAGCCGTGCTCGACGGGTAGCGGCGCCCCGTTCATGCCGATCGCCAGCAGCGCGTCCCGGCCGTCGATCAGGGCATCCAGCGGGGTCGTCACGGTGAAGTGGTCCGCGCTGGTGGCATACACGCAGTCGGCGCCGGCCTTCGACTTCGCGCGCGCCAGGATGTCGGCGATCCGCACGCCCTGCCAGACGGCGTTGCCGGCCAGGTTCCCGCCAACCTCGTTGGACACGCAGGTCAGCGTGATCCAGCGCTCCACCTGCGGCATCGCGAGCAGGTGCTGCCAGTCGACGGTCACGGGCGTGTCGACCATGCCGTGCACCTTCAGGCTCCAGGCGTCGGTGGTGACGCGGGGCAGGGTGAAGGCGGTGTCCACCCGATAGAAGCTGCTCGCGGGAGTGACGTAGGGGGTCAACTCGGGCACGGCCGGGTTGACCCCGGCCGGCAGCGGCAGCATCCGAACCCTGGCGGGCCGCGGGACGGTCTCGGGGCCCGCCGCAGCCGTCGAGGGCGAGGCACCGCCCGCCGAGGCACCGCCCCCCGAGGACCCGGCCGACGCTCCCGCGCCAGCACCGGCAGCACCGCCGGCACCACCAGAACCGCCTGCACCGCCCGCCGACACTGGCGGCAGCCTGACCGACGCCCGATCCGCCTGCACGTCCGCGACGCTGGGCACCAGCCGGGACAACCCGCCCGCGACGGCCGCCCCGAGTGCCGCCAGTCCGGTCACCCGCAGCACGGCGCGGCGATCCGGGCTCCGGGTCTGCGCGTCCGGCGTCGTCCCTGATGCGCCCGACGAGGCCGCCCCGGCGCCGGCCACACCCGATGCCGCGTGGACCTGCCGGTACGGGTCCCGGCTGGGCCGCAGCACGTGCAGCAGGAAGCCGATACCCGCCGCGGCCCCGGCCAGCAGCGGAACCAGATCGCCCGGCGACGCCGCGGGACGGGTGAGGATGGCGATCCCCGTCACCACCACCATCACCGCGCCCACCGCGACCGCCGCCCATGCGTTGATCCGGCCGACCAGCCCGATGACCGCGGCCACCACGACGAACGTGACCGACATGGTGACGGCCAGCGCCACCTTGTCGCTCTGGCCGAACAGCGAGATTCCGATGTCCTTGAGCCACTCGGGCGTGATCACGATGAAACCGGCGCCCAGCGACCCGAACGGCGACGCCGCGGTACCCACCATGCCCAGCCAGACGCCGAGCGCCGCCAGCAACTCGGCGACGCCGAGCGTCAGGCCGACCGCCACCAGGCCGACCAGCACGGCCGGCCATGCCCCGATCCGCGGCGCTCCCGTGCCGTCGACCGGTCGATGACCGGCCTGGGGTGGAGTTTCGATCGCACTCATGCTGACCACTCGTTCTCCGCCGAATGCCCCCGGGCGCTGGCTGCGACCGGCGGCTGCACCGGGCGCGGCACCCGGGACGCCCTCCTCAACGTACGACGGGCGGCAACGGTTCAGGCCCCGCCGAGATTGGAGGTCGATCGAACGTTACGCGCCCGATATCTGATCTGAACCGGTACAGGCGTAGGCTCCGCATGGTTTTCGAGCACTTCCGACCGGAATGGATGAGGTGATGATGCGGGTGAAGCGAGCATCGGTGGTGGCCACGGCGTTGTGCGCCGGAGTGGCGCTGGTCGTGAGCGCGTGCGGTTCCAGCGGCGGATCGACGTCGGCCGGAAGCGGTTCGGCCGGGTCCAGCGGCAACTCCGCGAGCAGCGCAAGCTCCAGCGCGAGCAGCAGCTCCAGCAGCGCGAGTAGCACCTCCGGAAGTTCCAGCAGCGCCAGTTCATCGAGCTCGTCGAGCAGCTCCGGCGGCAACTCCTCCAGCGGCGGCCTGAAGGTGGCGGTGCTGCTTCCAGACACCCAGTCCTCGGCCAGGTACGTCACCCAGGACGCCCCTGACTTCGAGGCCTACTTCAAGTCCCAGGGCCTGGTCGAGGGCAAGGACTTCGTCGTCGAGAACGCCAAGGGCGACCCCAACACCATGCGCACCCAGGCCGACCAGGCCATCACCCAGGGCGCCAAGGTGCTGATCATCGACGGCATCGACTCCGGCAGCGCCGCCGCCATCGAGGCGGCCGCCAAGGCCAAGGGCGTGCAGTCCATCGACTACGACCGGCTGACGCTCAACGGTGACGCCTCCTACTACGTCAGCTTCGACAACGTCAAGGTCGGTCAGTTGCAGGGCCAGGGGCTGGTCGACTGCATCAAGGACTGGAACGTCTCGAAGCCGCAGGTGCTGGAGGTGCAGGGCGCGCCGACCGACAACAACGGCACGCTGTTCGCGCAGGGATCCGACAGCGTCCTCGACCCGCTGTACAAGGCCGGCACCTACACCAAGGTCGGCGAGCAGCGCATCGAGAAGTGGGACCCGAACAACGCGCGGACCTACTACGAGCAGCAGAAGCAGGCGCACCCGGAGATCAACGCCGTGCTGGTCGCCAACGACGACATGGCCAACGCGGTGATCACCGCGGAGAAGGCGGCAGGGATCAAGCCGAAGACGGTGCCGACCACCGGTCAGGACGCCACGGTCAGCGGGCTGCAGAACATCCTGGCCGGCTACCAGTGCATGACGGTGTACAAGCCGATCAACCTGGAGGCCCAGGCCACCGGCAAGCTGGCGCTGGCGCTGGTCAATGGTGAGAAGAACCCGCCAGGTGTGAACGGCAAGACGGACAACCAGAAGACCCAGGTGCCCTCCGTGCTGCTGACCCCGATCGTCGTCACCACCAAGAACATGGCCAGCACCGTGGTCAAGGACGGCTTCGTCAAGGTCGCCGACCTGTGCAAGGGCGAGTACGCGAAGGCGTGCAAGGACGCGGGCATCTCCTAGCGGGCACCGCAGATGACGCAACCGCTGCTCTCGCTGCAAGGGATCACGAAGGCCTACGGCGCGGTCCAGGTCCTCAGTGGTGTGGACCTGGACGTGCCGGCGGGCAAGGTCACCGCGCTGGTCGGTGACAACGGCGCCGGCAAGTCCACGCTGATCAAGTGCATCGCCGGCATCGTGTCCCGGGACGGCGGCAGCATGCTCTGGGAGGGCCGCGAGGTCTCGGTGCACAGCCCGAAGGACGCCGCGGCGCTGGGCATCGAGACCGTGTACCAGGACCTCGCGCTGTGCGACAACCTCGACATCGTGCAGAACATGTTCCTGGGGCGCGAGGTGCTGCGCCATCGGCTGCTCGACGAGCCGACCATGGAGCAGAAGGCGAAGGACACCCTGGCGAGCCTGTCGGTCACCACCGTCACGTCGGTGCGGCAGAAGGTGGCCTCGCTGTCCGGCGGCCAGCGGCAGTCGGTGGCGGTCGCCAAGGCGGTGATGTGGAACTCGAAGCTGGTCATCCTGGACGAGCCGACCGCCGCGCTGGGCGTGGCGCAGACCCGGCAGGTGCTCGACCTGGTGCACCGGCTGGCCTCGCACGGGCTCGCGGTGCTGATGGTCTCGCACAACCTGGTGGACGTCTTCGAGGTCGCCCATCGGATCGCCGTGCTGCGACTGGGACGGATGGTGCGGGTGGCTCCCGCCGACCAGATGGACAGCCGGACGGTCGTGGAGCTGATGACCACCGGGCAGTCCGGCACGGTGTCCTCTGCCATGCGCGCGACGGAGCAGGAGTCGTCATGACCAGCACGCAGCAGCAGGAACCCGACAGCCCGGCCACCCCCGAGGATGTCCCGGACGTCTCCGGCGTCCCCGACGTCGGTGCCGGGCAGTACATGCGCGGCTACCTCGCGCGGCTGCGCGCCGGCGACACCGGGCTGTTGCCGGTGGTCCTCGGGCTGATCCTGATCGGCATCATCTTCCAGATCACCGGGAACGGCCACTTCCTGACGGCCGGGAACCTGGTCAACCTGTTCGTGCAGGGCGCGTTCTACATGACGCTGGCCATGGCGGCCGTGTTCGTGCTGCTGCTCGGCGAGGTGGACCTGTCACTGGGCTACGTCGCCGGGGTCGGCGGGGTGGTCTGCGCAGTGTTTGCCACCAACATGGGGTGGAACTGGGCCGCGGCCTGCCTGCTCGCGCTGGTCGCGACCACCCTCATCGGCATCCTGCAGGGCCTGATCATCACGCTGCTGGGCCTGCCGTCCTTCGTGGTCACCCTGGCCGGCCTGCTCGGCTGGAACGGCGTGCTGCTGCTGATCCTGGGCAACGGCGCCACCATCCCGATCCAGGACACCAGCGTCATCTTCAAGTTCGCGAACGGGCAGATCCCACCGCTCGCCGGTTGGATCCTGTACGTCGTATTCGCCATCGTGTACGTGGGGTTCGAGGCGTTCCGCGCCATCCGCGGCCGGGCGCGCGGGCTGGTCATGCCGTCACCGGTGATCACCGCCATCCGGGTCGTCGTGGTGCTGCTGGCCGCGCTGGCGCTGGTGTGGATCTGCAACCTGCAGCGCGGCAACATCTCGGGGATCCCCTGGGCGGTGCTGATCGTGCTGGCCGTGCTGCTGATCACCACGTTCGTGATGGTGCGGACCAGGTTCGGCCGCTCCGTGTACGCCATCGGCGGTAACGCCGAGGCCGCCCGGCGGGCCGGTATCAACCTGGTCCTGGTGCGCACGGCCGTGTTCGGCATCGCCGGACTGATCACCGGTGTGGCGGGCCTGATCATCACCTCGCGGCTGGCGTCGGTGTCCACCGCGTTCGACGGCGGGACCTACGTTCTGTACGCCATCGCAGCGGCGGTGATCGGCGGCACCAGCCTGTTCGGCGGGCACGGCCGCATCATCCACGGCGTGCTCGGCGGCCTGGTGATCGCCGGCATCGACAACGGCATGGGTCTGCTGAGCCTGTCGGCGGCGACCAAGTTCGTCGTCACCGCCCTGGTCCTGCTGGTCGCGGTGGCCCTGGACGCGATCGCGCGGCGCGGCCGGCAGACCCGCGGCGTCGGCGGCTGACCGGGCGACCGGCGCGCCGGCCCGGCGGACCGGGGGCACGCTCACCCCGCCAGCTTGGGAAGGTCCTCCGGTCCGGCCGGTTCGGTCGGGCCGCGCGGGCCGGTCTCCACCACGACCATGGCCGCCAGCATCAGCGCCCCGCCGAGCAGCACCCGCCACGTCAGCGGCTCGCCGAAGAACGCGATCGACAGCACCGAGGACCAGCCCGGCTCGGTGGACATCACGATCGCCGCGCGGCTGGCCGGGATCTGCGACTGCGCCCAGGTCTGCACGATCATCGCCAGACCGCCGGAAACCACCGCCAGGTAGATCAGGATCACCCAGCCGCCGGCGCCGGCCGGCGCCGCGAAACCCTCCGGGATCGTGGCGATGCTGCACATCACGGCGATGGCCACCATCTGCACCACCGCGACGCCCAGCGCCTCCCGCGCCCGTGCCCACGCCCCCAGGCCGACGATGTGCAGCGCGAACAGCAGCGCCGAGGCCAGCGTCAGCCACTCGCCGTAGCCCAGCGACAGCCCGCGCAGCGCCAGCACGCCGAGACCGACCACCGCCAGCACGGCGCCGACCCACGCCCTGGCGCCGATCCGGTGGCGCAGCAGCACTGCGGCGCACAGCGGGGTCAGCACCACGTACAGGCCGGTGATGAATCCGGAGACGGTCGCCGGGGTGTACTCCAGTCCGGTGGTCTGCACCAGCTGGGCTGCGCCGTAGATCACGCCGAGCGCGCAGCCCTGCAGCAGCGCCCGTCGGGACAGCCGGAGCACCGACCGCGGGAATGCCGCCAGCAGCACGGCCGCCGCCATCAGGAATCGCAGCGCCAGGAACTGCCGGGCGCTCATCGAGTCCAGCATCACCTTGGTGAGCGGGAAGCTGGATCCCCACACCACCGCCACGGCCAGCAGCGCGAGCATCGCCAGCACCGGCCCGCTCACCCCGCGGGGGCGGAGCGCGGAGGGGGAGGGGAACCGCGAGGAGCCCGAGGGCTCGGCGGCGACCGGGCACACTCGACGATCGTGCCAAACCCGCGTCCGCCGTGCCGTGCAACCCCCCGGCCGATACCGTCCGTCTAGGCGATAGGGCAGGAGGACAGGTGGGGCGGCGCGGTGCGCGAACCGAAGGCGCAGCCGATGACACTGCGGTGGATTCGGCCTTCTCCGCATACGTCGCCGCCCGTCGCGACGTGGTGCGGCGGACGGCGTACCTGCTGTGCGGCGACTGGCACCGCGCCGACGACCTCACCCAGACGGCGTTCGTCAAGCTCTACGGAGCCTGGTCGCGGATCAGGGACCGCGGCGCGCTGGACGCCTACGTGCGCTCCTGCCTGGTGCGCGCCACGGTCGACGAATCCCGC
>JBIQML010000086.1:0-11622 GCA_044463405.1 Nakamurella lactea
TGGCCCGCTCCTCGGCCGTGCGCAGCGCCAACCGCGACTCCACCTCGGCCTGCCGGGCCGCGTCGGCGTCGGCGGCCAGCCGATCCCGGCGCACCGGATCGGCCTCCGCGGGCGCCTCGTCGGACTCGGCGGCCGCCAGCCGGGACTCCAGTTCGGCGACCTGCTGCCGGACCTCCTGCTGGGCTGCCTCGGCGGATCTGCGGCGCTCGGCCAGCCGCTCGGCCTCCGCCTCCGCGGAGCGGGCGGCCTCCCCCAGCCGGCCGAGCTGCTCGGCGACGGCGGACATCTTGGCGTCCGACTCGTACAGCGCGGCCAGCGATTGCTCGGCCTCCTCCGCCCGCGCCCGCGCTTCGGCCTGCGCGCCGGACAGCGTGGCCTCGATGTCGGCCAGCGAGCCGGTGACGGCGGCCAGCTGCTCCTCCGCCTCGTCCACGGCGGCCTGGATCTCGATCACCGACTGGCGGCCGGCGCTGCCGCCGAACGCCCATCCGGGTCCGATCAGGTCGCCGCCGCGGGTGGCGGCGGTGAGGTCGGGGTGCGCGCCGACCAGCTCGGTGGCGGCGGTCAGGTCGTCGACCACCACCACCCGGTCCAGCAGCCGGTGCAGGGCGGGCATCAGGCCCTGCGGGACGCGGACCAGGTCCAGTGCCCACTGCGCGCCGGCAGGCAGGTCGGGACGGTGCGGTGCGGCTGGCTGCACGGTCCGGCTGCCGACCAGCAGCCCGGCCCGGCCGGCGTCACGCTCCTTGAGCAGGTCCAGCGCCGCGGCGGCGGCGTCCAGGTCCTCGGCGGCGACGGCGTCGGCGGCGGCCCCCAGGGCCACCGCGATCGCGGCCTCGGAACCCGGGGTGACGTCCAGCAGCGTGGACACCGATCCCAGCACCCCGGGCAGCTCCCCGGCGGCGGCCAGCAATGCGCCGGCACCGTCCCGCCGGTCCAGGCCCATCGCCAGCGCGTCCACCCTGGCGCGCAGGCTGGCCTGCCGGGAGCGGGCGTCCCGCTGGGCCTCGGCCAGCTCGGCGACCCTGGCCTCGGCCGCGGCGGCCGCGGCGCTGGCCGCCTCGTGCACCTCGTCCAGGCCGACCTCGGAGGAGTCCAGGTCGCCCACGGACTCGCGGAGCCGCTCGAACTCGGCGCGCGCCTCGGCGGCCCGCTCGCCGGCGTCGGAGATGGCGGTGGCCAGCCGGGCGATCTCGTCCTCGCCGGCGGCCAGCCGGGACCGGGCGGCGTTCACCTGCCCGGACAGCCGGGCCAGCCCCTCCCGCCGATCGGCCAGCGCGCGGGACGCGGCCAGCAGCTCCGATTCCGCATCCGCGAGGGCCGATTCGCGCTCGGCGCGCTCGGACACCGCGCCGGCCAGCGCGGTGCGCGCCTCGGCGACCGCGCCGTCCTTCTCGGCCTGCTCGGCCTCGGCCTGCCGCGCGGCAGTGTCCAGCTCCTCCGGGTCCCGGCCGGGCCGGGCGGACGTGACCGGGGCGGACAGGTTCCGGGCGCGCTCCTCGGCGAGTGACACCGTGCCGCGAAACCGCTCGGCGAGCGCGGACAGCGTGAAGTGGGTGTTCTGGGCCTGCGTCACCGCCGGTGCGGCGGCGGCGAGTTGCGCGGCCGCAGCCTCCTGGGCAGCCTGGGCCTGCGCGAGCTGCCGCTGGACGGCGGCACGGTGCTCGACGGCGGCTTGCTCGGCGGCGGAGTCGGCCTCGATCTCGGCGCGCAGGGTGGCCACGTCGTCGGCCAGGATCCGCAGCCGGGCGTCCCGCAGGTCGGCCTGCACCCCGGCGGCGCGGCGGGCGACCTCGGCCTGCCGGCCGAGCGGGCCCAGCTGACGGCGCAGCTCGGTGGTCAGGTCGGTGAGCCTGGTGAGGTTGGCCTGCATCGCGTCCAGCTTGCGCAGCGCCTTCTCCTTGCGCTTGCGGTGCTTGAGGACGCCGGCGGCCTCCTCGATGAAGGCCCTGCGGTCCTCGGGGCGGGCGGACAGCACCGCGTCCAGCTGGCCCTGGCTGACGATGACGTGCATCTCACGACCGATGCCCGAGTCACTGAGCAGCTCCTGGATGTCCAGCAGCCGACAGGCCTTGCCGTTGATCTCGTACTCGCCGGCGCCGTCCCGGAACATCCGGCGGGTGATGGACACCTCGGTGTAGTCGATGGGCAGCGCGCCGTCGTTGTTGTCGATGGTCAGGGTGACCTCGGCGCGGCCCAGCGGGGGCCGGTCGGCGGTGCCGGCGAAGATGACGTCGTCCATCTTGCCGCCGCGCAGCGCCTTGGCGCCCTGCTCCCCCAGGACCCAGGCCATCGCGTCGACCACGTTCGACTTGCCCGAGCCGTTGGGCCCGACGACGGCCGTGATGCCGGGCTCGAAGCGCAGCGTGGTGGCCGAGGCGAAGGACTTGAAGCCCTTGAGGGTGAGGGACTTCAGATGCACCTGGTGCGTGTCCCTTCCCCTGGATGCGGGACCGTGGTGGCCCCGCCGTGTATGACTGCTACCCGTCGCAGGGTACTAGCCGCGCGGCCGTGGTCCGGGCATCCGACCGGCGCCGCGTCGCGGATGCCGGACTCGGGGATGGCAGGCTGGCAGCGTGGCAGCATCCTCCGCATCCTCCGCGGGCTCTGCGGGCTTCTCGGTGCAGACCGCCCGTGCCGAGCTGGCGCGGCTGCTGCCGCTGCTGGACGAGTTCGTGTCGCTGCGGGCCACGGCGGCCGAGATCGGGGCGTCGCTGAATCCGACCGGGCGACCGACCTGCCTGGGCGGGTTGCCGGAGTTCAAGGCGGCGCAGGCCCGGCTGGACGAGATCCTCTCGGGGCTGCAGGCGACGGGCGTGCAGCTGAAGGGGGTCGCTCCGCTGTTGCTGGACTTCCCCGCGGAACTGGACGGTGACGAGGTCCTGCTGTGCTGGCTGGAGGGTGACCGGGAGCTGGCCTGGTATCACCGGGTGGACCTCGGATTCGCCGGCCGCCGCCCGTTACCGTGAGCGACGCCGGAGCGGGGCAGCCGTGTCGCGACGAAGTCGCAGCGGCGCCGTCAGGCCGTCCGGGTGTACTCCGCCATCACCTGCCCCCGCGGATGCCCCCACGAGCCGAGGTAGCGGAACTCCCACGGCAGGTGTTCGGCGGCCCAGGCCAGGTCCCTGCGGTAGTACCAGAACACGTTGCGCTCGGTGTACTGCGCGCGCCGGCCGCGGTGGATCACGGTGTCCACCGGCACGTCGTCGGGTTGTTCGAAGTAGGTGACGTAGAACCGGCCACCGACCGTCATCACCCTCGCCACCCGGGCGAGGCACAGCCGGACCTGGTTCAGCGACAGATGGCTGAAGATCGACTGCGCGATGCCCATGTCGAAGGCGACACCGAAATCGCAGTCGAACCGGTCGGTGGCCCGCAGGTTGGATTCGGGAAGCCGGTCGCGAGCGCTGCCGTCCAGTTCTTTCCGGTAGCCGGCCGCGATCAGCTCGGCATTCACGTCGATGCCGAAATAGTGTCCCGGCTCCAGATACCCGACCATCTGTCGTCCCAGCCGCAACGATCCGCAGCCCACGTCGATGAAGCGATGCTCCGGGCGCAGACCCCGACCGGTCAGGAACTCCAGTTGCTTGGCGCCCATGTCCTCCCAGAGGCCGCCGACCATGCTGCGGTGCTTCCCGTGCCGCGCATCCCGCCGGCTGACCCTGCGGTGCGCGTAGTCGACCTCCACCGGGGCTTGCGCCTCCATGCGCTGTTCGATGGTCACACCGGTCTCCTTCCCCGAACACCGTGACGACGCATCACGGCGAGCCGCCACGGCGACTCGTCCGGACCCGCCCCGACGGCGCGCCCTGGCGACGCCATCCATCGGGCGGGCTCACGCCTCGACGAAACCCTGCAGGTCGCCGCGAGCCGTGTCGAAACGTTCGGTCACCAGGGTGACGCGGCCGGGCGTGCCGGGACCGCGCAGCAGCTCGAGCAGGCGCTCGCACTGTGCCCGGGCTCCCTCGGCGACCACCTCGACCCTGCCATCCGGGCGGTTGCTGGCCCTGCCCACCAGGCCCAGCTCCAGCGCGCGGGCACGGGTCCACCAGCGAAACCCCACGCCCTGGACGCGTCCGTGCACCCAGGCGGTCAGGCGCACGCGCCCGCCCTCGGCATCCGTCGCAGGCTCGCCGTGCACCCCTCCATCATGCCGCAATGGCCCTTGACGCGTGACGCCATCTTGCTCCATCATGATGTCGCGCATGACACCATTCATGACCACTGGAGGCATCGTGACGACATCACCGCCGTCGGGGACCATGATCCACGCCCGGGGTCTGGCGAAGGCCTACACCGGCCGCAAGGAGCCGGTGCACGCCGTCAAGGGCGTCGACCTGGAGGTCGCCACCGGCGAGATCGTGGGCTTTCTGGGGCCCAACGGCGCCGGCAAGACCACCACCCTGCAGATGCTGACCACCCTCCTGGAGCCCACCGCCGGGGAGGCGCGGGTCGCCGGTCACGACCTTCGGACCGATGCGGCGGGCGTGCGGCGCTCCATCGGGTACGTCGCCCAGGGCGGCAGCGCCGGCTCGGACGCGCGGGTCGGCGAGGAGATGCAGTTCCAGGGCCGCTTCTACGGACTCGCCCGCCGCGAGGCGCAGCGTCGCACCGACGAGCTGCTCGACATGCTGGACCTCGGCGGACTCGGCGCCCGCGACGTCAAGACACTCTCCGGCGGCCAGAAGCGTCGGCTGGACATCGCCCTGGGCCTCGTACACTCACCGGCGCTGGTGTTCCTGGACGAGCCGACCACCGGACTGGACCCGCAGAGCCGGTCCAACATGTGGGGCCACATCGCCGGCCTGCGCGCCCGGGCCGGAACGACCGTGTTCATCACCACGCACTACCTGGACGAGGCCGACGCGCTGTGCGACCGGGTGCTGGTGATCGACGACGGTCGCATCATCGCCAGCGGCACCCCCGACGAACTCAAGCGTCGGGTGTCCGGAGACCTGGTGACGCTCGGAGTGGTCGGCGACCCCGGCGAGGTGCTGGTGCTGGCCCGGCGGTTGCCCGGGGCCACCGAACCGGAGGTGGAGGCCGCCTCGTCCGCCACGCTCGAGTCGCCGGAAGCGGTGTCGAGTGCCGCAGTCGCAGGCAGCGCGAACGCGGGTGGTTGCCGGGTGAGGTTCCGGGTGCCGGACGGCGAGCGCGTGGTGATCTCGCTGCTGCACGACCTGGAGTCGGCCGGCGTTGCGCTGACGGGCATCTCGGTGCACCGGCCCACCCTGGACGACGTGTTCCTCACCCTGACCGGGCGGACCCTACGCGAGGAGGCGGCATGATGACAGGCCCGACGTCAACTCAACTCTCGGAACCGGTCCCGTCCGGGTCGGCGGCGGCCAAGGGCTCCGTCACCGCTGATTTCTCGGCCGAGGCACGCTCGAACCCGTTGCGGGACACGCTGTTGGTGTTCTCCCGCGCCATCGGCATCTCGGCGCGTAACCCCGTCTGGCTGGTGATGGGCGCCGCGCAGCCCCTGCTGTACATCTTCCTGTTCGGGCCGCTGCTGGTGAAGTTCGCCGACATGCCGGGGTTCCCGCCGGGCAATGCCTGGCAGGTCTTCGTGCCGGCAATCCTGGTGCTGCTCGGGCTGTTCGGCGGCGCGTTCGCCGGGTTCGGACTGATCGCCGAGTGGCGCGACGGCGTGGTGGACCGGATGCGGGTGACCCCGATGAGCAGGTTCGCGCTGCTGTTCGGCCGGGTGCTGCGGGACGTCACGGTGCTGCTGGTGCAGGCCGTGCTGCTGGTGCTGGCCGGGATCCTGATGGGGCTGCGCGCCCCGGTGGGCGGGGTGATCGTCGGCATCGTGGTGGTCGCCATCATGGGGGTGACGATGTCCTCGGTCGGCTACGCCATCGGGTTGAAGGTCAAGAGCGAGGACGCGCTGGCGCCGCTGGTCAACGGGATCATGGTGCCGCTGATGCTGCTGGCGGGCGTGATGCTGCCCATCACCAAGGGACTCGCGCCGGACTGGCTGTACTACCTGTCGCGGTGCAACCCGATCGTGTACGTCGTGGAGTCCTGCCGGGCGGCCTTCCTGGGCGAGTTCACCGGGCACGAGTTCTGGGTGGGCATCGCCGTGGCGGTGGGGCTGGCGACCGTGTGCGTGGCGATCGCGTCGCGGGTGTTCACCCGGCTCTCGCGCTGACCCGGGTGGGGCGCCGACCGGGTGCCGCGCCGATCAGCGGCGTGGTGGACCGGCGCGGTCGGGGGAATCTGATCGTGCTGCGCGTCAATCCGGCCACCGATCCGGCGGCGGCCCATCGCGTGGCGACCCTGCCCGGGAACGGGAAGGATTCGCACCTCGTGGCGATCTTGAACGCGTTTGCGCAGGTCGCGCTTCCCATGATCGCGATGACCGGCGAAAAATTCCCCAGCTGAGGTGTCCGGACACGGGTCAAGCCGGCAGGGCCCGTGCCCGCTGGATGGTTGCGACCACCATTCCGGGCTCGCGGGTGAGCATGCGCCAGGTGAAATGCAGCACCCGCTTCCCGGCCAGCACCAGGTCGTTGCCCCGGCGCCGGTCGTCCTCGAAGCGCTCCTCGCCGTGGAAACCCCGCCCGTCGATCTCGATCACCAGCGGGCTGTCGCGAAAGGCGATGTCCAGGTGGTACTCCACGCCCCACCACTCGATCCGCACGTTGGTCGACCAGTCGGTGATCCCGGCGTCGCGCAATATCCGGTGCGCCACTCGCTCGGCCTCGGACCACGGCGCGTCCCGCGAGTCCAGCACCATCTGGCGCCGATCCCGGTTACCGCGTCGGTGTGGCGTCCGTTGCAAGGCGTCCCGCAGTGCCGGCAGGGTCGTCCTGCGGCGCCGCAGCGCGCGGTCAATGCCTTCGCCGCCGTGCCGCTCGACCTGGTCGAGGGCCGTCAGAGCAGGAATCGTGTGCCGGATTCCCCGACGTCGCGTGATCAACTCGCCGGGGATGGCCCGCTGGACGAACCGGAAACCGGGGCGCTGCACCGTGGTACGCCGGCCTGCCACCTCCACCGGCTCGGGAACCAGATCTGGCCAGTAGGTCAGCGCGGCCGCCGCATCCCCGAAGATGACGGCCGTCGGGTCGAACCGGCACGCCGCCGCAGCCCGGACCCGCCAATCGTCCGCCAGGTGCGGCAGCACGTAGACACCCGGCAGCGGAGCCGCCACCTCGCCGCGCCGGCACAGTCGCGACAATTCGCGCGCCAGCTCTGGATGCTCCCGGCGGGACACGACGCCACCCTGGGCCAGCATGGTGGCAACGACCTGTCTCACCCGACCAGCATGGGCGATCCTCCGGAAGCGGTGGGGCCGCCGACCAGGAATGTGGATAAGCCAGCAAGGGGCACGGCCACGCGCGTCGGTCTTCGCGTCCTCCCCCGTCCCGGATTCGCACCTCGTGGCGATCTTGAACGCGTTTGCGCAGGTGAAGCGGTTCAAGATCGCGACGACCTGCGACTTTTTCCTGCGACAGTCTCGACTCCTTTCCCGCGACGGCGTCGACTCTTTTCCCAGCTCGACTCTTTTCCCGCGGCGCAGCCCTCGACTCTCCCCGCGGCGCAGCCCTCGGCCGCTATCCGCCCCGCCGTGACACACGGATGACGCCGTATCGCTTGACTGTGACGCCACATGGTGCGATAGTGACGTCATGCAAGACACCACATGCGCACCGCTCGGCGTCACCTCAGCATCGAGCGGCCACGCGGCCGCCGGGTCGGGCGTCGCCGGATCGATCCCGCACGTGCTGACCGTGCGCCGCGCCGCTGCCGCGGTGATCGCGATGGCGGGCGCCGGGCTGTTCGCGGGCGCCGGTTGCGCCGGTCACGCCGGCGGCGCGCTGCCTCCGCTGCCGATTCCAGGTTCCCTGCACCACTGACCCACCACCCCATCACCGACCGGGAGGTCATCATGCACCCCAACATTCCCGCCGAGATCATGCTGCGTCACCTGGCCGAGCAGGCCGATCGCGACCGCCGGCTGCAGTTGCACCATCGCGCCGCGGCCCGCCGCAATGCCATGGGTGGGAGCTCGCGACACCCGCGGCGCACCCACAGCTGACACCACCGCCGACACCAGGGGTGTCAGAGGGCGCGCGGGCGCCGCTGGCAGCGAGGGCACAAGTATGACGATCGGTTCATGAACGCCTCGCGCCGAATCGCCGTCCCGCACCGCCGGCACGGCTGCCCCGCCCGGCCGTAGACGTCCAGCGACCGCTCGAAGTAGCCCGACTCCCCGTTGACGTTCACGTACAGCGCGTCGAACGAGGTACCTCCCTCATCCAGCGCCCTCCGCATCACCGCGGCGGCGGCGTCCAGCACCGCCCCCACCGTCCGCGGCGCCAGCGACGACGTCGCCCGCTCGTAGTGCACCCGGGCCGCCCACAGCGCCTCGTCGGCGTAGATGTTGCCGATGCCGGAGACCACGGTCTGGTCCAGCAGGGCACGCTTGATGGTGGTGCGCCGGCGCCGGATGGTCCGCACCACGGCGGCACGATCGAACCGCGGGTCCAGCAGGTCGCGGGCGATGTGCGCGATCGGGGCCGGAAGGTCCGCGCCGCCGGCCACGAACGACAGACCGCCGAACGTGCGCTGATCCAGGAAGTCGACCACCGGGCCGCCATCCGTGAAGTGCAGCCGGATGCGGACGTGCGGATGCTGAGCATCCCCTGGTGCACCGTCGCCGACCCGGAACTGCCCGCTCATACCCAGATGGGCCAGCACCGCGTCACCGCCGTCCAGCGCCCACCACAGGTACTTGCCACGCCGGCGAATGTCCAGCACCGTGCGTCCGGCCAGCACCGCCTCGAAGTCGGCCGGCCCGCCGACGTGCCGGCGCACCGACCGCGTCCCGAGCGGGCCGAACACCTGCACCGAGGCGATCGTCCGGCCGGCCAGGACGTCCTGGAGACCGCGACGGACGACCTCGACCTCCGGAAGCTCAGGCACCGCCCGCCGGATCCGGCCTCGCCGCCGCGTCCCCGTCACCGCCGGAACCACCGCCGGAACCACCGCTCGGGCCGCCGCCGGGGCTGCCGCCAGGCACCGCGACCGGCTGCGCCGCGCCCCCAGCATCCGCGCCCCCAGCATCAGCCACGGCACCAGCATCAGCCACGGCCCCAGCGTCGGCAGCGTCCACCGCGCCCCCAGCGTCGTGCTGGGCGTCGACCCGGTCCTGCAGTGCCCGGTAGGCCATGGCCGCGGCGTTCTGCTCGGCCTCCTTCTTGGTGTGCCCGGTGCCGTCGCCCAGTTCCTCGCCCGCGATCACCGCGCGCGCGGTGAACGTCTTGTCGTGGTCGGGCCCCTCCTCGTCGATCTGGTACTCGGGAACCCCGGCACCGGCCGACGCGGACAGCTCCTGCAGCGAGGTCTTCCAGTCCAGCCCGGCCCCCAGCCTGGGCGCGGAGACCAGCAGGTCGGCGAAGATCCGCAGCACCGCGGCGCGCACCGGCTCCAGCCCGTGCTGCAGGTACAGCGCACCGAGCAGCGCCTCCACGGCGTCCGAGACGATGGACGCCTTCTGCCGGCCGCCGGTCAGCTCCTCGCCCCTGCCGAGCAACAGCAACTCGCCCAGGCCCAGGGTCGCACCGACCCCGGCCAGCGCGTGCATGTTGACGATCGAGGCGCGCAGCTTGGCCAGCTGGCCCTCGGGCAGGTCGGGATGGCTGCGGTACAACTCGTCGGTGATGATCACCCCGAGCACCGAATCCCCGAGGAACTCCAGGCGCTCATTGGTGGGCAGGCCACCGTGCTCGTAGGCGTAGGACCGATGGGTCAGCGCCAGTTCGAGCAGGTCGCCGGCGAGGTCCAGCCCGACGAGCACCAGCAGCGCCCCCCGCCCCGCCCCGTCCGGATCCGGACCGGTGCCGGCTGGGGCGGACGGGTCAGGCCCCGACAACCTGACGGCCGTCGTACTGTCCGCAGTTCGGGCAGGCCACGTGCGGTGGCTTGAGCTCCCGGCAGGCCCGGTTGGAGCAGGGCTCCAGCGTGGGGGCGGTGGTCTTCCACTGGGCGCGGCGGGCGCGCGTGGTGCTGCGGGACTTCTTCCGCTTCGGAACGGCCACGGTCTACTTCTCCTCGGTGTCGCCGGCGTTCGCGCCGGGTTCGTCAGGGTCGGTGGAATCGTCGGACCCGTTCTCGAGCAGCCCCGCCAGGGCGGCCCAGCGCGGGTCCAGTGTGTCATGCCGGTGGTCGGGCCCGACCGCCTCCATCGGTTCGCCGCAGTCCGGGCACAGGCCCTGGCAGTCCGGGGAGCACACCGGCGCCAGCGGCATCGCGAGCACCAGCTCGTCGTGCACCAGTTCCTCCAGGTCGATCCGGTCGTCGGCGAGCCGGGGAACCTCGTCACCGCCGGTGGTGGCGGCGGTGGTCGACTCCGGGTAGGCGAACAGCTCCTGGAACCGGGCGCTCACCGGAACGCTGATCTCGCGCAGGCACCGGGCACAGCTGCCCTCGGCCGTGGTAGCGGCGGTGCCGGTGACCAACACCCCCTCGGACACCGACTCCAGCAGGCCGGTGACGTGGACGTCGGCGCCGGCCGGCACGCTCAGCACCGCGGTGCCGGTCTGCTCCGGGGCCGGCGCCACCAGGTCCAGGGGATGCGACGACCCCGGGCCCTGACGCTTGGTCAGGCCCATCACCCTGATGTCGACGACCCAGGGGGACGCCGCCACCGAGGCGTGGCGTGGGCGCGTGTCAGTCATGGCTCTCTCGTGCAGCGGTTGGTGGTCACTCGTGGACCGATGGCAACCGTTCCAGGGTAGTGGAAAGTGGCGCCGGTTCCCAATCGGAGGAGCCCGGCCCTACTCTCGGTAGTCCGCGGGCACGCCCGCGCGCAGCGCGGTGCGCCCGCGCCCGACGGTGCGCAGCGTCTTGGTGAGCGTCTCCTCCAGCGCCGCGAGCCGGCCGTCGACGTACTGGTCGCACTCGTTGCGCAGCCGGTCGGCCTCGGCCTGCGCCGCGTCCAGGATGCGCGCGGACTCGGCGTGTGCGGCCTGCACCACCTCGGACTGGGAGACCAGCCTGGCCTGCTCCGCGTGCCCGTCGGCGACCGACTGCTCGTAGGTCGAGCGCCCGGCCGCGACCAGCCGATCGGCCTCGCCGTGCCCCCGGGACACCAGCGAGTCGTGCTGGTCCTGGCCGGCCTGCACGGTGCGGTCGGCGTCCGCCTGCGCCCTGGCCAGGATCGCCTCGGCCCGGTTGGTCGCCTCCTCCACCAGCCGGTCGGCCTCGGCGCGCGCCCCGGACACGGTGCCGGACGCCTCGTTCTGGGCGGTGGCGACCAACCGGTGCGCTTCTGCCTCGGCCTCGGCCACGGTCTGCTCGGCGTTGGTGTGGGCCTCCTCGACCATCTGGTCCCGGTGGTCGAGCACGTCCTGGGCGTCGTCCAGCTCGCCGGGAACGGCGTCGCGGATGTCGTCGAGCAGGTCGAGGACGTCGCCGCGGGGCACCACGCAGG
Organism: Nakamurella lactea; assembly: GCA_044463405.1. Taxonomy (GTDB): domain Bacteria; phylum Actinomycetota; class Actinomycetes; order Mycobacteriales; family Nakamurellaceae; genus Nakamurella; species Nakamurella lactea_B. The sequence goes on from JBIQML010000086.1 coordinate 11,441, forward strand.
ATGCCGTCATCGGCAGGCCACGGGCCTCCTCGACGATGGTCACGAGTTGGTCGAGCGCCTCGAACACCCGGTACACGTGCATCCTCCTGTCGGTGTCGCGGCGCCCGAGGGCCGCTGCCCACGCCGTGTCGGGACCCGGCGCGGACGATCGCCGCCGCGCGGGCGCTACTGGACGTTCAGTG
>JBIQML010000087.1:0-7162 GCA_044463405.1 Nakamurella lactea
TGCCCGCCGGGCTGGCCGGCGCCGACATCGGCGCGCTGCTCGACCAGGCGGCCGCGGCCGCCCCTGGCCTGGCGGCGGACTCGACCGAGAACCCCGCGCTGCGACTGGGGGCCCTGCTGGGCCTGGCCCACAACGCCGGCAGCGAGAAGGTCGTCATTGCCGACAATCACGGCGGCATAGCGGGTTTCGGCGACTGGGCGGAGCAGTTGATCGCCGAGTCCACCGGCAAGCTCGGCAAGGGCCTGCTGCCGGTGGTGGTGGAATCCGTCGACGCACCCGGATTCGCCGACGCGAAGCGGGACGCGGTCCTGGTGACCATCGGCGACCTGGACGAGAACCACTACCCCGCCTCCGGTTTCGGCGCCGCGGTGTCCGGATCGGTCGGCGCCCAGATGCTGCTGTGGGAGTACGCCATCCCGGTGGCCGGGCGGCTGATCGGCATCAACCCGTTCGACCAGCCGGACGTGGAATCCGCCAAGGCCGCGGCCCGCAAGCTGCTGGACGCGCCCGCCGGGGACGACGACGACTCCCCGGAGGCCGCCGCCGGCCGCGGGGTGCCCACCTTCGACGGCGTCACCGCCTACGGTTCCCCCGAGTTGACCTCCGCGGCAACCAGCCTGGCCGACCTGCTGACCCGCTTCCTCGCCCTCGCCCCCGACGCCGGGTACGTGGCCGTGCAGGCCTACCTGGACCGGCTGGCCGACGACGCGGCCCGACTCAGGCCGCTGGTCGCCCGCAAGACCGGCCTGCAGACCACGTTCGGGTGGGGGCCGCGATTCCTGCACTCCACCGGCCAGTACCACAAGGGCGGGCACCAGAACGGGATCTTCCTGCAGATCATGGGCGCGGTGTCGGAGGACCTGGCGGTGCCGGACCGGCCGTATACGCTCGGCCAGTTGCAGCGCGCGCAGGCCCGCGGCGACGGGTCCGTGCTGGGCGAGCACGGTCGACCGGTGCTCGGGCTGTACCTGTGGGACCGGGCCGCCGGGCTCGACGCCATCGCCGCGGCGCTGCAATAGGGTCACGCGCACCGACACGGAAGGGGACGGCGGGCATCCCATGGCGCACAGGACTGGTGTGGAGCGCGGCTGGTACCGCGCCGGCGGTGACGATGACGCCGAGCAGAATCCGCTGCGGGACCCGCGGGACAAGCGGCTGCCGCGGATCGCCGGCCCGTCCAGCATCGTGATCTTCGGGGTCACCGGCGACCTGTCCCGCAAGAAGCTGATGCCGGCCATCTACGACCTGGCCAACCGGGGTCTGCTGCCGCCGGGGTTCGGGCTGGTGGGCTTCGCCCGCCGGAACTGGGCCAGGGAGGACTTCGGCCAGGTGGTGCACGACGCCGTGCGCCAGTACGCCCGGACCCCGTTCCGGGAGGAGGTCTGGCGGCACCTGGCCGAGGGATTCCGGTTCGTGCAGGGCACTTTCGATGACGACAATGCCTTCGACGAGCTGTCCCGCACGCTGGACGAGTTGGACGCCAGCCGGGGCACCGGGGGCAACCACGCGTTCTACTTCTCCATCCCCCCTGGCGCGTTCCCGGTGGTGCTCAAGCAGCTGTTCCGATCCGGGATCTCCGCCGGAACCCCCGAACACTGGCGGCGGGTGGTGATCGAGAAGCCGTTCGGGCACGATCTGGCCAGCGCCAGGGAGCTCAACGATCTGGTCGGCGAGGTGTTCCCGCCGGAGAGCGTGTTCCGCATCGACCACTACCTGGGCAAGGAGACGGTGCAGAACCTGCTGGCGCTGCGCTTCGCCAACCAGCTGTTCGAGCCGATCTGGAACGCGCACTACGTGGACCACGTGCAGATCACCATGGCCGAGGACATCGGGATCGGCGGCCGCGCGGGCTATTACGACGGGATCGGCGCGGCGCGGGACGTGATCCAGAATCACCTGCTGCAGTTGCTGGCGCTGACCGCCATGGAGGAGCCCGTCTCCTTCGAGCCGCGGGACCTGCGCATCGAGAAGGCGAAGGTGCTGGCGGCGGTGCAGCACCCGGGAGACATGTCGCTCAGCACGGCCCGCGGCCAGTACGCGGCCGGCTGGCAGGGCGGCACCAAGGTGGTCGGATACACCGAGGAGGACGGCATCCCCGCGGACTCCGTCACCGAGACCTACGCCGCCGTCAAACTTCTGGTGGATACCCGGCGGTGGGCCGGCGTGCCGTTCTACCTGCGCACCGGCAAGCGGCTGGGGCGCAGGGTGACGGAGATCGCGGTGATCTTCAAGCGGGCGCCACGGCTGCCGTTCTCCCGCACGGACACCGAGGAACTGGGTGCCAACGCGCTGGTCATCCGGGTGCAGCCGGACGAAGGCACCACCATCCGGTTCGGCTCCAAGGTTCCCGGGCCGACCATGGAGGTGCGTGATGTGTCGATGGACTTCCTCTACGGGCAATCCTTCACCGAGTCGTCACCGGAGGCCTACGAGCGGCTGATCCTGGACGTGCTGCTCGGAGTGCCGTCGCTGTTCCCGCAGGACGAGGAGGTCGAGTTGTCGTGGAAGATCCTCGACCCGGTGGAGGACTTCTGGGCCCGGTCGAACCAGCGGCCGGAGGCCTACCTGTCGGGCACCTGGGGGCCCGCATCGGCCGACGCCATGATGGCCCGCGACGGCCGCACCTGGCGGCGGCCGTGAGCGCCCCCGGCACCGTGCCCGGCCCCCTCTGCCGATCTGCGTGCCGATTGTCGATCCGCGTGCGCTGCTGCACACGCAGATCGGAGATCGGCACGCGGATCGACGTCGCCACCCCGATCACCACGATGGGAGCCGGCGCATGATCATCGACCTGCCATCGACCAGCACCTCGTCCATCAACCGCTCCTTGGTGGATCTGCGGGAGAGCGGCGGCACCGTCACCCTCGGCCGGGTGCTGACCCTGGTGATCGTCACCGACGAGGCGTCCGCCGAGGAACCCATCGAGGCCGCCAACGGCGCATCCTTCGAGCACCCCTGCCGGGTGCTGGTGGTCGCCAGGGGCAGCCGCCGCGGGACGGCCCGGATGGACGCGCAGATCCGGGTCGGCGGCGATGCGGGGGCCAGCGAGGTCATCGTGCTGCGGCTGTTCGGGGAGCTGGCCGATCACGGTGCCTCGGTGGTGGTCCCGCTGCTGCTGCCCGATGCGCCGGTGGTCGCGTGGTGGCCGGGAGCCGCGCCCGACGTGCCCGCCGAGGATCCGATCGGCGCGCTGGCCCAGCGCCGCATCACCGACGTGGCCGACGCCCGCCGCCCGCTCCCGGCGCTGGAGCGACGCCGGGGCGGGTACCGGCCGGGCGACACCGACCTGACCTGGACCAGGCTCACCAACTGGCGGGGACTGCTGGCCGCCGCGCTCGACCAGCCGCCGTCCGAGACGATCACCTCGGCGACCGTGGCGGGAGCACCGGACTCCGCGTCGACGGACCTGCTGGCCGGCTGGCTGGCGGTACGGCTGCGCTGCCCCGTCACCCGTCGCAAGGCGGGCCGGGCCGGCACCGGCATGCACTCGGTGGCGCTGGAACGCCCGTCCGGTCCCGTGCTCCTGTCCCGGCCGCAAACATCCACCGCCACGCTGCGCGCCCCGGGACAGCCCGAACGGCGGGTCGCGCTGCCCCGCCGCCCGCTGCGCGACTGCATCGCCGAGGAACTGCGCCGCCTGGACGCCGACGAGGTCTACGCCGAGGTGCTGGCCACGGGTCTGTCCGCCGTGACCCGTCCCGGCGCCGCACGCAAGGGAGCCGAGTGATGACGACCGAGATCGTGATGCATTCCACCGCCGACATGCTGGCCGCCACCACTGCCGCCCGGCTGGTCACCAGGCTGGTCGACATCCAGTCCTCCGGCAGAGTTCCGGCCGTGGCGCTCACCGGCGGCGGGGTGGGCATCGCGACCCTGGCCCAGGTCGCCTCGTCGCCCGCGCGGGACGCGGTCGACTGGAGCCGGGTCGAGATCTTTTGGGGCGACGAGCGTTTCGTACCCCGTGACGATGATGAGCGCAACGAGAAGCAGGCCAGGGACGCGCTGCTCGACCGGGTCGACCTCGACCCGGCGCGGGTCCATCCGATGGCGCCCAGCGACGGGGACTTCGGGGACGACGTGGACGCCGCGGCGGACGCGTACGCGGCAATCCTGGACCGGCAGGATCACCTGGACCTCGTGTTGCTGGGCATGGGCCCGGAGGGCCACGTGTTGTCGGTCTTCCCGGACTCGCCCGCCGTCTACGACGATCGGCCGGTGGTCGCGGTGCGCAACTGCCCGAAACCCCCGCCGACCCGCATCTCGCTGACCCTTCCGACCGCTCGCTCGGCCACCGAGGTGTGGCTGCTGGTCGCCGGCGAGGCCAAGGCCGGAGCGGTCGCGATGGCGCTGGGCGGTGCCGGCGAGGTGGCGCTGCCCGCCGCCGGGGCGACGGGCAGCAGCCGCACGCTGTGGCTGCTGGACCGGGCGGCCGCCTCACAGCTTCCGTCCGAACTGTCCAGCATGCGGATCTAGCGGTTGCCGATTCCGGTGTGACGCGATCCGCGCGGCACGGGGATCTCAGCACGTCCTGCGGTGATCACCGCCACGTCGGTCCGGTGCCACCGGGGCGGCGCGTCCGCGATAGGTTGCCAGTACGACCACACCGGCGGGATGCCGGAACCAGGAGGATAGATCGTCATGTCTGCTGCCAAGGCGCCCGTCACCGTCACCGTCACCGGCGCGGCCGGGCAGATCGGGTACGCCCTGCTGTTCCGCATCGCCTCCGGCGCGATGCTCGGTTCCGACACCCCGGTCAAGTTGCGCCTGCTGGAGATCACCCCGGCGCTGAAGGCCGCCGAGGGCACCGCCATGGAACTGGACGACTGCGCGTTCCCGCTGTTGGCCGGCATCGACATCACCGACGACGCCCGCGCCGCCTTCGACGGCACCAACGTGGCGCTGCTGGTCGGGGCGCGGCCGCGCAGCGCGGGCATGGAGCGCGGCGACCTGCTGGAGGCCAACGGCGGCATCTTCAAGCCGCAGGGCGAGGCCATCAACGCCGGCGCCGCCGACGACATCAAGGTGCTGGTGGTAGGTAACCCGGCCAACACCAACGCGCTGATCGCCGCGCACTACGCACCCGATGTGCCCAAGTCCCGGTTCACCGCCATGACCCGGCTGGACCAGAACCGGGCCATGTCCCAGGTGGCGGCCAAGCTCGGCGTTCCGGTGTCCGAGGTCCACAAGATGACGATCTGGGGCAATCACTCGGCCACCCAGTACCCCGACCTGTTCCACGCCGAGGTGGGCGGGAAGCCGGTCGCCGACCAGGTCGACCGGGAGTGGCTGGAGTCGACGTTCATCCCGACCGTGGCCAAGCGCGGCGCGGCGATCATCGAGGCCCGCGGGGCGTCATCGGCGGCCTCGGCGGCCAACGCGGCGATCGACCATGTGCACTCCTGGGTGCTGGGCACCCCGGACGGCGAGTGGGTCAGTTCCGGCGTCGTGTCGGACGGCTCCTACGGGGTTCCGGAAGGCTTGGTCTCCTCGTTCCCGGTCACCTCCGACGGCGGCGACTGGCATATCGTGCAGGGCCTTTCGATCGACGAGTTCTCCCGCGGCAAGATCGACGCCTCGGTGGCCGAACTGGCCGGCGAGCGGGACGCCGTCACCGAGCTCGGGTTGCTCTGAGTCCCGGCTCGCCGATCGCGCGGCCGATCCGTTCCGGCTGCGCGGTGTGCCGCTAGCCGCGGGCGGTCAGGCCGGCGAGCATCAGATCCCGCCAGCGGTGCAGCGTCGACGGTTCGACGTCGGTCGGTGCGGTGTCCAGCAGCAGGTAGAAGTCCTCGACGGTGACGTCGTCCCGTAGCGCGTTGCCCTGCTTCGCGGCGGCGATCAGCCGGCTCAGCGCCGCGTCCGCCCGATTCTGCAGCTCGTCCGGGTAGCCCGCGCCCAGCGCGCCCGCCACCGCCTTGATCGCCCGGTCCTGCGCCGCGGCATCCAGCGTGCGCTCCACCAGCCCGACCAGTTCCGGCAGTGCCGGCGCACCGGCCGTCACCCGCTCGGCCACCGCCTCGAGGTCCGTCACCATCGCCTCGACGAGCTGGCCCAGCGCCGCCTGCACCAGATCGGCCTTGGTCGGGAAATGCCGGTACAGCGTGCCCACGGCCACCCCGGCGCCCTCGGCGATGGCCTCCATCGGCACCTCCGGGCCCTGCGCCGAGATCAGCCGGCGGGTCGCCGCGAGGATGGCGTCCCGGTTGCGCCGGGCATCCGCGCGCAGCGGCATGGTCATAACGTGAACCTTCATTCATGTTAACCTGAGTGCAGGTTCACTTTAACGGAGGTTCGACATGGCACAGCGGGTGGCGCTGGTGACGGGCGCGTCGTCCGGCATCGGGGCGCAGACGGCGCGGGCGCTGCACGAGGCCGGATTCGTGGTCCACGGGGCGGCGCGCAGGGTCGACCGGATGCGCGAGCTGGCCGAGGCGGGCGTCCGCACCCTGTCGATGGACGTCACGGACGACGCATCGCTGCGGGCCGGCGTGGACGCCGTGCTGGCCGAGTCCGGCCGGATCGATCTGCTGGTCAACAACGCCGGTTACGGCTCGTACGGCGCGGTCGAGGACGTGCCGCTGAGCGAGGCCAGGGCGCAATTCGAGGTGAACGTGTTCGGCGCCGCCGCGCTGATCGCGCAGGTTCTGCCGGGCATGCGCGAGCGACGGTCCGGCACGATCGTCAACATCTCCTCGATGGGCGGGCGGATCCACACGCCGATGGGTGCGTGGTACCACGCCACCAAGTTCGCGCTGGAGGCGCTCAGCGACAGCCTGCGCCTGGAGGTCGCGCCGTTCGGGATCCGCGTGGTGGTGGTCGAACCCGGCGCGATCCGGACCGAGTGGGGGCAGATCGCCGCCGACAACCTGCGCGCGGTCTCCGGTGACGGGCCGTACGCGGACCTGGCCGAACGCACGGCGCGCACGCTGGCGGACAGCTCCCGGCCCGATGCCACGCTGGTGTCCGACCCGTCGGTGATCGCCCGGACCGTGGTGCGGGCCGCCACCGCTCGCCGCCCCCGCACCCGTTACGCCGTCGGCGCCGGGGCCAAGCCGCTGATCCTCGGCCGCACGCTGCTGCCCGACCGCGCCTTCGACCGGCTGATCACCCGCACGGTCGCGCCGCGGCGCTGATGGTGCTGGTGACGCTGCTGTGGAGCATCGCC
>JBIQML010000087.1:7172-11587 GCA_044463405.1 Nakamurella lactea
GCGGGGCGTGGGTCGGGGCTCCGTAGGAGGGCGACGTCGTTCCGCGCGGTAGCGCCGACCGGGGCGGTGGCCGCGATGGTGACCCTCAGCGCCCGGCGATCGGGTCGTCCACGGACGGGGCGGTGACGGGGATCTCGGCCCGGATGCAGCTCACCGAGTGACCGGGCGCGACCACTCGATCCGCCGGGACGGCCGCAGCGCACTCATCCACCGCTATCGGGCACCGGGTGCGGAACACGCAGCCGCTCGGTGGTGTGATCGGTGACGGGATCTCGCCGGAGAGCACCGACCGGCGGGCGGATCGTCCGATCGTCGGGTCGGCCGGTGGCACCGCGGCCATCAACGCCCGGGTATAGGGATGGGCGGGCGCGCCGAAGAGCTGGTCGGCCGGGGCCATCTCCATCTGCCGGCCGAGATACATCACCAGCACCCGGTGGCTCATCTGCTCCACCACCGCAAGGTCGTGCGCGATGAACAGGTAGGCGACGCCGAGCTCGGACTGCAGGTCCCGCAACAGGTTGATGATCTGCGCCTGCACCGAGACATCCAGCGAGGCGGTGGCCTCGTCCAGGATCACCAGATCCGGCCGCGCGGCCAGCGCGCGGGCGATGGCCACCCGCTGGCGTTGACCGCCGGACAGTTCGTGCGGGTAACGCTGGGCGAACCTGCCGCTCAGGCGCACCAGGTCCAGCAGCTCGCGCACCCGGCGGGCACGCCCGTCGCGGCCGCGGACCACCCGGTGCACCTGCAGGGGCTCGGCCACCGTGTCGTGCACCGTCCGCCGGGGGTCGATCGAGGCGAACGGATCCTGGAACACCATGGCGATCCGGCGGCGGAGCTCGCGCAGTTCCCGGCCCCGCGCGCCGGTGACGTCCCGCCCGTCCAGCCGGATGGAACCGCCGGCCGGCTGCACCAGCCGGATCAGGACGTTGCCCACGGTGGACTTGCCGGAGCCGGACTCCCCCACCAGGCCCAGCGTGCTGCCGGCAGCGACGTCGAAGGACATGTCCTCGACGGCGTGCACCTGCTCGCCCCGGCGGCGGCGTCCCCGCCCGCGCGGATCGGACGCCGCGGCGGCCCGCCCGGCGGCCGGCCGGACCGGGAATCTCACCGTCAGGCCCCGCACCTCCAGCAGTGGCCGGGAGCCGCCGCCCGACGCCGGCACGCGGGCCGTCATGGCGCGCTCGGATCGGCGTAGAACGAGCGGACCCAGTGCCCGGGCGCCACCTCGACCAGATCGGGGCGCAGCGTGCCGCACCGCTCGTCGTGCCTGCGGCTGCAGCGCGGATAGAACAGGCAGCCGGCAGGAAGCCGCGCGGGATCCGGCGGGGCGCCCGGGATCGCCGACAGGCGCTGTTGGGGCCGGCCCAGCTGCGGGCGGGAGGCGAGCAGCCCCTCGGTGTACGGATGCCGGTGCCGATGGAACAGCGTGGCGGCCGTCGCCTGCTCCACCACCTGCCCGGCGTACATCACCACGATGTCGTCGGCGATGCTGCCCACCACGCCCAGGTCATGGCTGATCCACACCACCGCGAGGCCCAGCCGCTCCTGCAGCGAGCGAACCAGGTCGAGGATCTGCGCCTGCACCGTGACGTCCAACGCGGTGGTCGGCTCGTCCGCGATCAGCAGCCGCGGCTCGCAACTGATCGCGATGGCGATCATCACCCGCTGCCGCATCCCGCCGGACATCTCGTGCGGGTAGCTGTCCAAGCGCCTCGCCGGGTCCGGGATCCCGACCATCCCGAGCAGCTCGCCGGCGCGCTCGCGGGCTGACTGCCTGGTCATCCCGCGGTGTTCGACGAGCGTCTCGGAGATCTGGCGTTCCACCGTCAGCAGCGGGTTCAGCGACGTCGACGGATCCTGGAAGACGAATCCGATGCCGGCGCCGTGCACCGACCGCAACCGCGACCTGGGCAGCGAGAGCAGATCCTGCCCGTCGAACACCGCGCGGCCACCGATCATCGCGGGCGGGCTGGGCACCAGCCCGGTGGCGGCCAGCACCGACATCGACTTGCCGGAACCGGATTCGCCGACGATCCCCAGCGTGCGGCCGGCCTTCACCGAAAAACTCACGCCGGACAGGATCTGCGCCGCTCCGATGCGCACCCGCAGGTCCTGCACCGCGAACACCGTCATCGGACCCTCCTGGATTCGATGATCGACCGCTGGCGCGGATCCATCACGTCCCGCAGCCCGTCGCCGAGCAGGTTGCAGGCGAGGACGGTGACGAGCACCGCCAGGCCCGGGAACACTCCCAGCCACCACGCCTGCTCGAGGAACGCCTTGGCGTCGAACAGCATCCGCCCCCACGACGGTGCCGGCGGCTGCACGCCCAGCCCGAGGAACGACAGTGCCGCCTCGGTCAGGATCGCGAACGCCAGCGACAGCGAGGTCTGCACGATCACCGGTGCGGCGATGTTGGGCAGCACATGCCGGCGGACGATCATCAGGCCGGACGAGCCGATCGCCCTGGAGGCCCGGACGAACAACTCCTCCCGGACGGTGAGCACGCTGGCCCGGGTGACCCGCGCGAAGATCGGCGTGTACACCACGCCGATGGCCACCGTGGCGGTGACGACGCCCGGCCCCAGCACGGCGACGATCGCGATGGCCAGCAACATGACCGGGAAGGCGAACAGCACGTCCACCACCCGCATCACCACGGCGTCCACCCAACCGCCCAGGTATCCCGACAACACGCCGAGCAGCACCCCGGCCAGCAGCGCGATGCCGACGCTGATCGTGCTGACCACCATCGACACCCGGGCCGCGATCAGCACTCTGGACAGCACATCGCGCCCCAGATCGTCGGTGCCGAACGGGTGCGCCAGGCTCGGCGGAGCCAGCAGGTTGTCCACGTCGACATCGTTCTGCCCGTAGGGCGCCAGCACCGGGCCGAACACCGCGGTGACCACCACCAGCACCAGGATCGCCGCACCCAGCAGGGACACCCTGTTGGACAGCAGCAGCCGCACCGCGCGCGGCCGGGGCGCGGCGACCGGGTCGACGTCCGCGCCGGCCGCCCGGCCGCCGGCCGGATCGAGGTCCGCGCCGGCCGCCCGGCCGCCGGCGGGATCGACGGCGGTCATGCGACCGAGATCCGCGGGTCGATGACCGCATACAGCACGTCGACCAGCAGGTTGACCAGCAGGAACATCGCCGCCACCAGCAGCACGGCACCCTGCACCACCGGGTAGTCCCTGGCCCGCACGGACTCGTACACCAGCCGGCCCAGTCCCGGCCAGGCGAAGACCACCTCGACCACGATCACCCCGCCGAGCATGGTGGCCAGTTGCACGCCGCCAATGGTCAGAACCGGGATCATGGCGTTGCGCAACACGTGTCGCACCAGCACGATCCGCTCGCGCAGGCCCTTGGCCCGGGCGGTGCGCGTGTAGTCCGATCCCAGCACCTCCAACACCGCCGACCGCACGAACCGGGTCATGATCGACGCCGCCACGAGACCGACCGTGGCGGCCGGCATGGCCACGTGCGCCAACCAGCCGAGCGGGTCGTCGGTCAGCGCGACGTATCCGGAGGACGGCAACCAGCCGAGCGTCGAGGTCAGCAGCAGGATCAGCAGCGTCGCCATCCAGAAGTCCGGCACGGACACGCCGATCTGACTGAACATCCGGATGATCGAGTCCACGGGCCGCCCGGCGCGGACCGCCGCCAGCACCCCCAGCGGGAACGAGATCACCAACGCCACCACCAGCCCGGCGACCGCCAGAGACAGGGTTGCCGGCAGGCGGTCCAGCAGCAGCACGGTGACGGGCTGGCCGTTGCGGAAGCTGACGCCCAGATCGCCGGTGACGGCGTGGCCGACGTAACCGAGGTACTGCGTCAGCAGCGGCCGGTCCAGCCCGGATGCGTGCCGCAGCGCGTGGTAGGTCTGCGGGTCGAATCGCGTTCCCAGCGCGATCCGCACCGGGTCGCCCGGGACCAGGTGCACCAGCGCGAACACCACGATGGTGACCCCGAACAGCACGACCGCCGTGTGGCCCAGGCGGCGCAGCGCGAATCGCATGGAGATCCGGTCAGCCCGCCAGGGAGACCGAGCGGAACCGGATCGCGCGGTCGCCGCGGACCTGGTAGCCCTTCAGCGCCGGCGACCAGACCTGCAGCACGTCCGGGTTGTACAGGTAGATGTAGCTGGCGTCGTCGGCGATCATGGTGGCGGCCCGGGCGTAGATCTGCTTGCGCTTGGCCGGATCCGTCTCGGTGCGGCCCTGGTCGAGCAGCGCGTCGACCTTCGGGTTGGAATACCCCTGGTAGTTGTTGGACGCGCCGGTGTGGTGCTGCCCGTAATAGAAGTCGTCGGGATCGATGTTGCCCAGCCAGCCCATCATGAACATGTCGAAGTTGCCGGCCGACTCCTCGGACAGCCAGGTCGCGAAGTCCAGCGTCCGGATCTT
>JBIQML010000088.1:0-11577 GCA_044463405.1 Nakamurella lactea
CTCAGGACGATGGTCACGGGTGATGGTGTGCGCGACTGGGCGTTGTCCGGGAACCCGACTGCGCTATTTCCTTACGATTCGGATTATCGTCCTCGTGAGCCTCGTCAGTTAGCATCGGTTCTGCGGTGGATGTGGCCGTTTCGCAGCAACCTCTCCTTGTCTATGCTTTTTGGGGGCCAGTCCAAGGTTGATGGTGGTCTTCGGTGGTTCGAATATGGACGATTGACCGCTGCCAAATTGCGCGCTCCGCTTGCTATTACCTTCGCGTTCGTTGCAACTCACAATCACTTCGTATTCGATCACGGCGGAAAGGTCTTCAACCGCCACGCCCAGGTGATCAAGTTGCCGGAGGGGGCGACGGAGGACGAGCATCTGGCGCTGCTGGGCGTGCTGAACTCGTCGACCGCCTGCTTCTGGCTCAAGCAAAATAGCCATAACAAGGGCAGCACCGTGGACTCCGCAGGTGCGCGGACGACTCTGGTGCCATGGGAGAACTTCTACGAGTTCACCGGGACCACGCTGCACGACTACCCCCTGCCGGCCACGCTCCCGGTGGAGCGCGGCCGCTTGCTCGATGCGCTCGCGTCGGACCTCAGCGCTCAGGCCCCGGAGGCAGTCGTCAGGGACGCCGTCCCGACGCGCTCCGCGCTGGACGCCGCCCGTCGACGCTATGACGAAGTCCGCAACGAGATGATCGCGCAGCAGGAGGAGCTTGATTGGGAGGTCTATCGACTGTATGGACTGCTCCCCGACGCGACCGCCGATTTCACCTATTCCGCACCGGACCTGCCACGACTGGCGCTGGGCGAGCGGGCCTTCGAGATCGCACTGGCTCGTCAGGTTGCGGCCGGTGAGGAACAGACCGCCTGGTTCGAGCGGCACCGCTCCACGCCGATCACCGAGGTCCCCGCCCACTGGCCGGCGGCCTACCGCGATCTGGTGCAGCGTCGGCTCGACCTGATCGCCACGGACCGGAACATCGGCCTGCTGGAGAAGCCCGAGTACAAACGGCGCTGGGCGTCCGAGCCGTGGGAGAAGCAGGAGGAGCGCGCCCTGCGATCCTGGCTGCTCGACCGCCTGGAGGACAAGCGCTTCTGGTTCGATCGGCAGGGCCGCCCCGCGCCGCGCAGCATCGGGCAACTTGCCGACGAGGTGTCACGGGATGCGGATCTGACCAGCGTGCTCGCCCTGTGGCAGGGTCGCCCCGACATCTCCGTCACCGCATCCTTGACTAAACTGCTGGCCGACGAGGCCGTCCCGTTTCTGGCCGCGTACCGCTGCAAGGAGTCCGGTCTGCGCAAGCGCGCCGACTGGGAACGCACCTGGGCGTTGCAGCGTCGCGAGGATGCCGGGGAGAAGCTGCCGAACCCGATCCCGGTGCCGCCGAAATACACCAGCGCCGACTTCGTCAAGACCGCGTACTGGCAGGCCCGCGGAAAACTCGACGTCCCGAAGGAGCGCTTCATCTCCTACCCGTACGCCGCCCGCTACACCGACCCGACTCCGCTGCTGGGTTGGGCCGGCTGGGACCACGCACAGCAGGCCCTGGCGCTCATCACGGTGATCCAGGTCCGCGAGCAGGAGGGCTGGACCGACGAACAGCTCGTTCCGCTGATCGCCGGCCTCGCCGAACTGCAGCCCTGGGTCGACCAGTGGCACGCCGACGTGGACCCGACCTACGGAGTGAGCCTGGCCGACTTCTGCCGCGGCGAGCTCACCAGCCGCCGCCAATCCGCTGGCATGACCCTCGACCAACTCGCCGCCTGGCGCCCCACCCCCACCCGCCGCGGCCGCCGAACCGCGGCACCGAAGAAGCCGACGTCGAGCACCGGAGCGAGGTGAGAACCCCGGATGGAAGCGCACGCCCGTAGCCCACGGGACCTGTTCGAGGGCAAGGAGCACTACGAGATCCCGCCGTTCCAGCGGCCGTATGTGTGGAACGAAGAGGATCAGTGGGCGCCGCTCTGGGACGACATCGTGAACGTCGCCGCGGCATTCGTCGATTCGAAACTCGCCGACCCGGCCGCCCCGGTCAAGGCGCACCACTTCCTCGGCGCCGTCGTCTACCAGTCCAAGGCACCCATCGCGGGCGATGTGACCCGCCGGGATGTGATCGACGGGCAGCAGCGCATGACAACGCTGCAGTTGCTGATCGACGCGGTCCATGAGGTGATTGACGCCCGTGGGCACGAGGACATGGCAGAATCCCTGAAAGAGATCATTCTGAACGGTTCTGCGCGTTTCGCCCGTAAGCCCGAACGGTTCAAGGTGTGGCCCGCAGAATCGGACCGCATCGCCTTCGAGCGCGCCATGGATGGAAGCGGCCCGCGCACGGCAAACCACCCCATCACCGAGGCGCACCAGTTCTTCGTCACCGAAGCCGAGAACTGGATCGCCGGTAAGCCGGACGAAGACGGTCAACAGCCGGCGGGAACGGAAGTGCTCCGCGTCGAGGCGTTGAGTTCCGTTTTGCAGGACCGGCTGATCCTGGTGGCCATCGATCTGGCGGGCAGCGAGGACGACGCGCAGCTCATCTTCGAAACGCTCAACGACCGGGGCACACCGCTTCTCAAGGCGGACCTGATCAAGAACTGGGTCTTTCGTGAGGGCGAGAGGCTCGGTGCGGACGTCAAACGGTGGGCCTCGGACACCTGGGCCGAGTTCGACGACACGTGGTGGCGGCAGGAACTCACCCAGGGCAGGCTGACCCGAACAAGGATTGACACCTTCGTGCAGTACTGGCTCACCATGCGCCGATCCGACGAGATCAAGGCGGAGAACGTGTTCCGCGTCTTCGTTGAGTACGCAAAGCCGATGATGACCTCCCGGGACGCCGCCGATCGGCTGCTCGCGGAGATGCGCCGCGACGCCGACACTTACCGGGCGTTCGCGCAATTGGACGTCACCACCCCGGAGGGCCGCTTCTACAGCCACGTGATCGACCGTCTGGAACTCGCCGCGGTGACACCGGTGTTCCTGTGGCTGCTGTCCGATAACCATCGGGTACCGCCGCAGCAACGCGCGGCCGGCCTGGCGGCCCTCGAAAGCTGGGCATTGCGCCGGACGCTGCTCAGGATGACGACGAAGGACGTGAACAAGTTCGTCATCGCGTGCCTGAGGATGCTCATGGACGTGCCGGTGGACCGTGCCGGTGACGAGATCGTGGAGTACCTGTCCCGACAGACCGCGGAGACGCGGCTGTGGCCGTCGGATGACTTGATGCGCGGCCAACTTCCGTCGATGAGGCTCTACGGCTCGGTGCGTCAGGACCGTATTCGCGTGGTGCTTACCGAGCTCGAAAGGCAGTTGCGCGCGGCGGACTCACGATATGAGGCCGTGTCGCTGCCGGTCGGGCTGGAGATCGAGCACGTGATGCCTCAGGGGTGGCGCACGCACTGGGACACCGACCCGCCACTCGATCCGGAATCTGCGGCGCGACGAGATCAGGCTGTCAATACGATCGGCAACCTGACCCTCGTCACCAAGTCGCTGAACGTCGCCCTCTCGAACCGGCCGTGGCGCGACAGCGATGCCCAGGGACTGAAGGACGGCGGCAAGCCCGATACCGGCAAGCGTTCGCTCCTCGACGGATTCAGCCTGCTTGCGCTGAACAAGGTGCTTCTCGCCGGTCACGTGGACGCGTGGACGGACGACGACATCGCGGAGCGTTCGCGGTCGCTGACCGATCTCATCTGCCTGGCGTGGCCCGGCCCCGACAAAGAGGTCCAGGCCGCCGCGCGCGCGGAGGCCGGCCCTGCCGCACCGCACACCGATGAGCTGGGCGAGATCCCGTGGACCGCGGCCGATGTGTATCGCTTGGCCAACGAGGTCAGCGAAACTTTGCTCATAGTGTTGGACGCACTGAGTTCCGAGCCGCTCCACCCGTGGTCCAACGTCGACTTCATGGCCGACGGCAAGATTACCGGCGCGAACGGGCCCATCGGCGGGCTGACCAACAAGGTCCGCAGCCGCTTCGGGCGCAGCAACTCTCCGATCATATTCACGCGCATCGACGGGCGTTGGCACTGGTCCGTCTCGGACGAGTTCGCGGCACTGTGGCGGCAGGCCAGGAGAGCACAGGCGACCACAACATGGTGACGGAGGCGACCACATGAGCACGCTGCTGCGCGACGTCATCGACATTCCCGAACGTGTTGGCGCGGAGGACTACGTCCTGCGGCTGACCGATGGGGTTGGCCACCAGCATGTCGCCGCGACCATGGCCAACTACGTCGTCACCCCTGCGTTGGCCGAGTCCTTCGATCGGGCGCTGGGGTTGGTGGCGGAGGCGGCGCGCTCGTCGGTCAGCCGCGGCGCCTTCCTGACCGGATCGTTCGGATCCGGTAAGAGCCACTTCATGGCGGTGCTGCACGCCCTGTTGGGCAACGAGCCCGCGGCCCGCTCCGAACCGCTGCTGCAGCCCGTGGTCGGCCGGCACGACGCGGATCTGGCGGACCAGAAGATCCTCCGGCTGGCCTACCACCTGCTGGGCGCGAAGTCGCTGGAGGAGGCGCTGCTGGGCGGATATCTGCGGCAGGTGAAGGCGCTGCATCCGGACGCGCCGCTCCCGGCCGTGCACCCCTCCGACGCGCTGCTCGAGGACGCCGAGGGCATGCGGCAGACCCTTGGGGACGAGAAGTTCTTCGAGCGTCTCAACGGCACGACGAGCACCACCGGCGACGACCAGTGGTCGAAGCTGTTAGGCAGCGGGACCTGGACGGCCGACTCCTACGCGGCCGCACGGGCCGCCGCGTCCGGATCGGAGTCGCGGCAGCAGCTTGTCACCGCCCTGACCCAAACCATGTTCCGCTCGTACGCCGGGCTGGCCAGCTACGTGGATCTCGACGAGGGCCTCTCCGCGATCAGCCGGCACGCCGCTGCGCTCGGCTACGACGCCATCGTGCTGTTCCTGGACGAGCTGGTGCTGTGGCTGGCATTCTCGGTGCAGAACAAGGAGTTCTTCGCCCGCGAGTCGCAGAAGATCACCAAGCTGGTTGAGGCCGGCGGCGGACCCCGGGGGATCCCGCTGGTGTCAATCATCGCCCGGCAGATGGACCTGCGCCGATGGTTCGCCGACGCCGGCGCCTCCGGTTCCGAACAGGACGCGCTGGAGCAGGCGTTCCGCCACCAGGAGGGGCGCTTCAGCACGATCGAACTCGGTGACGACAACCTGCCCTACGTCGCGCACAAGCGGCTTCTCGCGCCGAGGAACCCGTCGGCGGAGGCGGAGCTGATGGCCGCCTTCGACCGGCTGGAGCGGCGCCCCGAGGTGTGGGACGTGCTGCTGGACGGGGTCAACACGGACCCGGCGCACCGCGGCGCCGACGAGAGGGCGTTCCGGCTGACCTACCCGTTCTCCCCGGCGCTGATCTCCACGCTGCGCAGCCTGGCCAGCGTCATGCAGCGCGAACGCACCGCCCTGAAGGTCATGCAGCAGATGCTGGTGGATCGCCGCGACACCCTCACCATCGACGACGTGATCCCGGTGGGCGACAGCTTCGGCTACCTGGTGGAGGGTCAGGAACCGCTGGATCAGCAGGCCGCGAACCTGTTCAAAGCGGCCCGGACGCTGTACCGCGAGAAGCTGCTGCCGGCGATCCGCGCCAAGCACCACGTCGCCACCCCCGACGGCGACCAGACGCCCACCGCCGACCTCCCCCGCGGATTCCTGGTGGACGACCGGCTGGCCAAGACGCTGCTGCTATCGGCGGTGGCGCCGAACGTGCCCGCGCTCAAGGAACTCACCCCGGCGCGGCTCGCCTCGCTCAACCACGGATCGATCATCGCGCCCATCGCCGGCGCGGAGGCCGGGGTCGTGCTGGCGACCGTGAACGCCTGGCGGTCCAGCATCCCGGAGATCCAGGTCGACGGGGATAGCCGCAACCCGGTGATCCGGGTGCAGCTGGCTGGCGTGGACTACGAGTCGGTGGTGCAGAAGGCCCGCGGCGAGGACAACGTTGGACGCCGCCAGTCGTTGATCAAGGACCTGGTCCGGGAGTCCTTCGGCGTGGAGGACGCCACCCAGGACATGTTCGGTGCCATCCCCCACCGGGTCGTGTGGCGGGGTTCCCGGCGTGACGTCGACGTGGTGTTCGGCAACGTGCGGGACGCCTCCTGGCTGAGCGAGGATCACTTCCGCAACCGGGAGGGAACCTGGCGGTTCGTGATCGACTTCCCGTTCGATGAGCCGGGGCATTCCACCGCCGAGGACATCGACAGGGTCGACTCGCTGAAGGCCGAGGGGTTGCGGGCCCGCACCGTGGTGTGGCTGCCGCGCTTCCTGTCCGACAAGCAGCAGCAGAACCTGGGCCGGCTGGTGATCCTGGACTGGCTGCTGACCTCCGACGAGCGGTGGCGGGGGGCCGCCGACCACCTGCGCGAGGTCGATCGTCCAGTGGCGAAGTCCATCCTGGAATCCCAGCGGACGGCGTTGCGAGGCCAACTGCGCCAGGTGCTGCAAGAGGCGTACGGCGCCGCCGCGCCCACCCCGGGCAACCTGGTGCACGACGCGAGCCACGACCGGGTGCTGATCAGCCTGGACGACGCCTTCTCGCCACAGGCGCCGGTCGGGGCCGACCTGTTGGCGGCGTTCGGCAACTTGGTTGACCAGGCCTTCACGTCCAGCTATCCCGCGCACCCGTCGTTCGAACCGGCCGATGTGGAGGTGAGCATTCGGGAGCTGACCTGGGTGCAGGAAGCGGTCGAGCAGGCCGTGGCCGACCCCGAGCAACGCGTACCGATGGATCCGGCGCGCCGCGGGGGGATCCGCCGTGTCAGCACCGTGCTCGGCGTGGGCACCGCGGGGGAAACCCACTTCCTGTTCGGTGACGACAGGTTCAGTTTCTGGAACGGCGAACTGACCCGAGCGGCCGGTCGCGACGGGGCGGAGCCAAGCGATCCGGTGACGGTGCAGCGCATCCGCGGCTGGATCGGCGAGATCACCCCCGCGCAGGGCCTGCGTGAGGAGGTCGCGGATCTGGTCATCTTGGCCTGGGCGGCGCTGCGGCAACGGGCCTGGTACCACCACAGCAGCCCCATTGCGCCACCCAAACCTGGCAGCCTGCGGCCGGAGATGGAGATGCGGCCGGAGCCCGTGCCGCCCGTCGACACCTGGAACCGCGCGATCGACCGGGGCCAGGTCGTGTTCGGACAGATCGCCAACCCTCACCTGACGCCGGCAAACGTGGCTGCCTTCACCGAACAGATCCGCGTCAAGGCTCGGGGCCAGCAGGAGGCCGCGGCGCAGGCGGTGCGCGCCGCCGAGCAGGCCTACTCCCGCCTCGGCCTGGCCACCGATGCCACCGCCGGCGGCCGGCTGGCCACCGCGCGCGCCGCCCAGTCGCTGGTCGCGAAGCTCAGCCGTGACGGAGATCGGCTGGCTACCGTTCGGGTGCTGGCAGAGGAACCGCTACCCGGCACGCCCGAAGCGACGGCGCGCTCCCTCAGCAGCGCCCCTGCCGTGGACGCAGCCGTCACCGCCTTCCCGTGGGAGCGGCTGCAGCCGCTGCAGGACGCCCGTTCCGGCACCGACCCGCGCAGTCGGGATGCCGCCGACATCCTGGACCGGCTCAGGGCCGCTGTGCAGACCGACGAGATTGCCGCGCCGCTGAAGGCCGCCCTTCAGCGGGCGGAGCAGGAGATCTTCGACTGGGTCTCGCGTCCTGACCCCCCTCCGCCGCCTCCGCCCCCGCCTCCACCCGGCACCAGCGCTCGCCTGGCACCCGGTGCGCCCGCCGACGAGGTCGTCGAGCGGCTGGAGGAGTTCCGCCGGGAGCACGCCGACCGAGACGTCGAGGTGCGCTGGCGGGTCGTCGAATGACGGACGCTCGCCTGAGCACGCTGACCGTGCCGTTGGTCCGTGCCCGCTTGGACGAGGCGCTCAGCAAGAACTATCCCGGCGGCGTTATCGGTGTACGCGCCCGCCCGGTGTGGGACGGCGATCCGCGCTTCGAGCACCGAGGCCTGCCGGTACGGGTGGCTCCGTGTGTCTCGGCGCTCGCCGTGCGGGACCAGCTCCGCACCTGGCCGGGGGACGGGTGGCTGGTGATCGTGACCGATCGGACCCCGGAGGACTTGGGCGAAGGGATCCTGGCGCACCTGATCGGCTACCGGCTCCGCACCCCCGACGAATGGGAGGCCCTGCGGCAGCGCTTCGCCGCCGCCGGGATCGACCCGGCGCTGCAGGCCGATGCAAGATCGCGGCAAGTGGCGGTCGGTCTGCTGGCCGCCGAGCCTGAGGACGGCTGGCCCCCCGCGCCCGGCGGAGTGCTTACCCGCGCGCATGCCCTGACTGCGGTGCTGCGTGAGCGCCTAGGGGTCGGGGCGGATCACCCCGGTGCCCCCATCGACGGCCCGACAGTGCTGGAGTGGACCAGCCGGCCCGGGTCGGCCGAGGTCCTCGCCCAGCTCCGCGTGGTGGCCGGCGACGGTCTGGTCGACGCGGCCATCGCGTTCGCCGCCGAACGACTGGGCCGCGGTGCGGAGCCGGTCCTGCACCTGCTGCGAGCCGGCCAGGTCCTCGAGGTGCAACCGCTGGGCCTGGTGGCGAGTCTGCTGGTGCAGGACGGCCTGGACCCGGACGACGCGCAGGTCGCCAAGGACGCCCGGATCCGGCTGGAGCGACAGCTCGGCGCCGCGGCGAACAACCTGCCGGCGCTGCGCGCCTGGTCCGTCGAGGCGAACTCCGTCACCGCCGGGCCGTCCGTGCTGGCCCGTGCCGACGCACTGCTGACGGACCTGCAGGCTGGCCAACTCGCGGCCCGGTCGGACATCCTGCCGTCCGGATTGCATGCGCGGCTCAGCGTGCTGGCCGAGCGGCTGCGCGCGGCGGGGCTCGCTGCGGCGGACCGGGCCACCCGCGCCCCGGACAGCGCGCTGGTCGCCGGCGACGCGGTGGCCGGGATCGAGAGCGCCTGGTCGCTGGTGCAGCGACACCGGGCCGCCCGGACCGATTCCCGTATCGCGGCGTTCCGTGCGACCGTGCGACTGGCGCGCTGGTTGGCCACCGACAGCGATCTTCGCGGTGGAGGCATCGCCGATCTGGTGGCCCGGCATCGAGATGCCGACGCCTGGGTCGACCTCGCGGTCAACGATGCCGCCGCTGGGGTGGGCGACGCGAACCATGCCGCGGCGCTGTCCGCAGTGCTGCGCGCGGTTGCGACCCGCCGGGACGCCCACGATGCCCAGTTCGGCACCGAGCTCGCGGCACTTACTCGCGACGACCCCGCCGACCCCGGCGTGCGCTACATCGAGGACGTCCTGGCATCCGACGTCGCCCCGATCCTGCGCACCGGGGCTCCGGTGCTGTTGCTGGTACTGGACGGGATGAGCGTCGCCACCGCCATCGAGGTACTGGCCGACGCCGGCCGGTCCGGGTGGACCGAGTACGCGCGGGCGGACCGCCGCGGGATCGCCCTAGCGGCGCTGCCGACGCTGACCGCCGTCAGCCGAACCTCGTTGTTGTGTGGGCAACTGACCTCGGGCGGGCAGGCCGAGGAGGTCGCCGGGCTCGCCGAATTCGGTCGCGCCCGGGGGCTGCGTGCCGCGCTGTTCCACAAGAAGCTGCTGGACAGCTCCCGCCCCGGCTTCGCGGTGTCGGACGAGGTCGGTTCCGCGATCGACGACGTCGCTGGGACGCCCTTGGTGGGATGCGTGTTGAACACCGTGGACGATGCCCTGGATCGATCCGACCCCGGCACCGTCGACTGGACGCTGGATGCCATCAAGCATCTGCGGCCGCTGCTGGAGCGGGCGCGCACCGCAGGGCGAGCGGTCGTGCTCACCGCGGATCACGGGCACGTCGTGGAGCGGCGGCTGGGCGAGCAGCGCAGCTACCCGAACACCACCAGCAACCGGTCCCGCGCAGCCGAGCCTTCGGCGGGTGTCGGGGAGGTGCTGGTCGAGGGCCGGCGCGTGGTCGGCTCCGGTGGCCGTGCCGTGCTCGCGGTCGACGAACGGGTGCGGTACGGCCCGCTGAAGGCTGGCTACCACGGCGGGGCCAGCCCGGCCGAGGTGCTCGTGCCGGTCTGCCATTTGGTCGCTGCAGTGCACTCCACTCGGCGCTCGGCCCCCGTCGACCCGGTCCGCGGCCTCCAGGAGATCGGCCCGCAGGCCCCCCTCTGGTGGGACGTGTCGTATCCGGACGCGCCGGACTCTGTCGTGCCGCCGTCGGGGGCCCGGCCGGGGCATCGCGCGGCAAGCCGCCACGGCGGACAACAGGCGCTGCCGGGCCTCGAGACACCGGAGGATCGGGCGACGCCCGACTCAAGGCTGGTCGAAGCCGTTCTAGGCTCGCGCACCTTTGCGGTGCAGATCAAGCTGGCCGGACGAGCCGCCTCGACGAGCCAGATCCGTGAGGCGCTGGTGGCGCTGCTGGCCGACCCCGCCCACCGTCGACCCCTGCTCGCCCTGCCGGGTGTGTCCGGAACGCGAGCTCGCGGCGCCTTCGCGATGTTGCAGCGGATCCTGAACGTCGAGGGCTACCAGGTGCTGAGCATCGACCCGGACGGCGTCACCGCCGTTCTGGACCCCGATCTACTGACCGAGCAGTTCGGTGTGCAAGACCAACAGACAAGGTAGATTGTCTTATGCGGATCGGGGGGCCGGCACGCAAGCACGGCGTACCGGACGACGACATGGTGCATGCGGTGCGCAACGCGATCAGGAGGGTCGACATGGACGAGCAACTGGTCATGCTCATCGGGCCGGCACGAGATGGTGCACTCCTGGAGATCGGCGTGCTGGATCTCGACGGTGATGACCCGGTCATCGTCCACGCGATGGGCTTGCGAACGAAGTTCCGCAGGTTCCTCTAGGGAAGCGAGGTGATCAACATGCGACACAGCGATGCTGAGATCGAGGAAGCCAACCGTCGATTTGAGCGACTCGCCGACGAACTGGACTCGGACACGGCTCGCGTCGAGTCGACGGAGGATCTGCGTGCCATCGCTGAAGCCGCTGAGGCGGGCCGGGCGCTGGACGTCAAGCTCCGCGATGCTGTTCGCACCGCACGAGCGGGCGGGAAGTCCTGGAACCAGATCGCTTTGGCACTGGGGGTATCCCGGCAGGCGGCGCGCCAGCGCTTCACCGAGAAGCAGCGCACATGACGGCCCCGCACGGCAGCGGCATCCGGTGACCATCGCCGAAACCGCGGAAGCCAGGTCCCGTCATTCCGGCGGGGGTCCTGGCCCCACTTCCCGTATCCCTCGGGATCCGGGCGTGCATCGACGGTACGCGCAGCTTGCGGTGCAGTCGAATGCGGCGGGGAGGGCCGCCTAGTGACGACTGCCGTGTCCCCACGCCGGCGACGCGAGGTGATCGATGCACTTCGCCGTGGCACGGTGCCCGCCAACGGCCTCGACCTGCTCGCCGTCGGGTTGGATCGCTTCGCCTCGACCCTCGACGATGAGCTCGCCGCCGCCGCGTCGGGCTCGGGCGCCTTCAAGGCCTTTCGCGGGGACTACGGCAGCGGCAAGACCTTCCTCACCCGGTGGATTGCCGAACGCGCGCGGCGGTTGGGCATGGCGACCGCCGAGGTGCAGATCTCTGAGACCGAAACACCGCTACATCGGCTAGAAA
>JBIQML010000089.1:0-11553 GCA_044463405.1 Nakamurella lactea
TGGTCTCGGCGCTGGGCAACGGGTGGTTCAACACCGTGATCGCGATCGCCGTGGTGTACGCGCCGATCTTCGCCAGGGTCACCCGCGGCCCGACGCTGTCGGTGGCGCAGAGCGAGTTCGTCCGGGCGGGCCGGGTGCTGGGGATCCCGACCTGGCGGCTGCTGCTGCGGCACGTGCTGCCGAACGTGAGCGCCCCGATCGTCGTGCAGGTGACGCTGGCGCTGTCCTGGGCGATCCTGACCGAGTCGGCGCTGTCCTTCCTCGGGCTGGGCACCCAGCCGCCGAACGCCAGCCTCGGGTTGATGGTGTCCGACTCCAGGAACCTGGTCACGACTGCCTGGTGGACACTGGTGTTCCCCGCGGTGGCGATCATCGTGCTGGTGATCGGGCTGAACCTGCTGGGCGACGGGCTGCGGTCCGCGCTGGACCCCCGGCAGTCGACCACGAGGCGGCGCCGTCGGCGCACCGGCCGGCGATCGGCGACGGTGGCGGTGCGGAGATGACGGGGGCCACCATCACCGCCGCGGCACTGGAGATCACCGACCTGCACACCTCGGTCGGCGGCGCGGACGGGGACCTGGAGATCGTGCGCGGCGTGAGCTTTCGGGTCGGTGCGGGCGAGACCGTCGGCATCGTCGGCGAATCCGGATCCGGCAAGTCGTTCACCGCGCTGAGCATCGCCGGGCTGCTGCCCGCCTCGGCCCGGGTGACCAGCGGGTCGGTGAGCGTCGCCGGCCGGGACACCCTGACCATGACCGAGTCCGCCCGCCGGCACATCCGGGGCGCCGAGGTCGGCATGGTGTACCAGGATCCGATGACGTCGCTGAACCCGATGATGCGGATCGGCGCGCAGGTCTCCGAGGGGCTGGTGGCACACGGCTGGTCGCATGGCGAGGCGCGCGCCCGCACCCTGCAGGTGCTCGGTGAGGTCGGGCTTCCGTCACCGGAGGCACTGGCCCGGCTGTACCCGCACCAGCTCTCCGGCGGCATGCGCCAGCGGGTGCTGATCGCCGCCGCGCTGGCTCCCCGCCCGAAGGTGCTGATCGCCGACGAACCGACCACCGCCCTGGACGTGACCATCCAGCAGCAGATCGTGGCGCTGGTGGCCCGGTTGCGCGACGAGTACGGCCTGGCGATCGTGTGGATCACCCACGATCTCGGGGTGGTGGCGCGGATTGCGGACCGGGTGCTGGTGATGTACGCCGGCCGGATCGTCGAGCAGGCCGACACCGCGGAGCTGTTCGCGCGGCCCACGCACCCGTACTCGGCGGGGCTGATCGGGTCCATCCCGCCGATGCGCGGTACCGACCGGGGCGACCTGCCGCAGATCGGCGGCGCGGCGGCGTCCTTGGCCTCGCTGCCGCGGGGCTGCCCGTTCGCGCCCCGCTGCCCGCAGCGGCAGGCCGTGTGCACCGAGTCCGAGCCGGACCTGATCGCGCGCGGATCGTCGCTGGCCGCGCCCGATCGCTCGCTCGGCGCTCCGCTCCCCCGCGCTGCCGCTCCGCAGGCTCCACGGCGACGGGCTTCCCCCGCTCCGGCCTCCCTCGCAGCCTGCTGGGTCCCGCCGGAGGAGTGGACATGACGGCCGCACGGTGGGGAACGGACCAGAGCGCCGCGCGCGGTGGTGCCGCCGAAGCTGCGGCCCCGGGCACCACGCAGACGGCCGAGCCGATCGTCGAGATGAGCGACGTGGTCAAGCACTACCGCACCCGCGGGCGCGGCACCGTGCACGCCATGGACGGGGTGACGCTGTCCATCGGCGCCGGCGAGACCCTGGGGCTGGTGGGCGAGAGCGGCTGCGGCAAGTCCACCACCGCCCGGCTGCTGGTCCAGCTGGAACGGCCCACCTCGGGCCGGATCGTCGTCGACGGCATCGATCTCGGCACGGCGGGGCGGAGACGGCGTGCACAGCTTCGCCGCACCATCCAGATGGTATTCCAGGACCCCTACGCCTCCCTCGATCCCCGGGTGCGCGTGGGCGACGCGATCGCCGAGGTGCTCTCCGTGCACCGATTGGTCTCCGGCACCGCCGCGCGCCGCGGTCGGGTGACCGAGCTGCTGGAGATGGTCGGCCTGGACGGTGCCGCCGGGTCGCGGCTCCCGCACGAGCTGTCCGGAGGCCAGCGGCAGCGCATCGGCATCGCCCGCGCGCTGGCGGTGCAGCCGAAGATCCTAGTGCTGGACGAGGCGGTGTCCGCGCTGGACGTGTCGGTGCGCGCCGAGGTGATGAACCTGCTGGCCCGGTTGCGTCGCGAGCTGGGATTGACGTACCTGTTCATCTCGCACGACCTGGGCATGGTGCGGCACATCTCCGACCGCATCGCGGTGATGTACCTGGGCCAGATCGTGGAAGTCGGCCCGTGGCAGCCGGTGTCGGACAGGCCCGCCCACCCCTACACCGTGGCGCTGCAGAGCGCGGTGCCGGTGGCGGACCCGGCGGCGTCCGCGGTCGCGTCGGTGACGGTGTCCGGCGAGGTGCCCGACGCGGCGAAGCCGCCCGCCGGCTGCCGGTTCCATCCCCGCTGCCCGCTGGCCGAGTCGATCTGCCGCGATCAGGACCCGCCATTGGAGCCGATGCCGGAACCGGCGTCGGACTCCGGCCCGACACCGGCCGATCACCTGCTGCGCTGCCACATCGTGCAGCGGGAGCGGCGCGGCGCATCCGAGCTGCTGCACGCCGCGCCGGGATCTGTTGGCGCAGATCGACCATGACGCCACCGACCTCAACCGCGCGGCGCGCCGCCCGGCCCGTCGACGGACCGGCGCACGGCGAGGCCCGCGACGGCACGGAACCGACGGATCTGCTGGCCCGCCTGCGAGGCCTGGCCAGCAGCCTGGTGCCGTCCGAACGGCGGGTCGCCGCTGTCATCCTGTCGGCCCCGGACCTGGCGTCGCGGCGCACCATCAGCGAACTCGCGGCGGCGGCCGACACCTCGCAGACCACGGTGTTGCGGCTGTGCCGCGAACTCGGGGTGCGCGGCTACCGCGATCTTCGGGTCGCGCTCGCGGCCGAGTCGGCCCGGGCCGCCGCACGGGCGGACGGGGGCGACATCGGTTCGGACATCGGGCAGACGGACTCGCCGGACGATGTGATCCGCACCATTACGCATGCCGATTCCGCCGCCGTGCTGGAGACCGGGCGGCTGCTGGACCGCGGGGCACTCGCCCGCGCCGTCACCGCCGTGGCCAATGCCGGCCGCATCGACGTCTTCGGCGCCGGCGCCAGCGCGTTCGTCGCCATGGACCTGCAGCAGAAGCTGCACCGCATCGGGCTGATCAGCTTCTGCTGGCAGGACCAGCACGCCGCGCTCACCGCCACCGCGCTGCTGCGCGCCGGTGACGTGGCCATCGGCATCTCGCACACCGGAGACACCCGCGACACGGTGGACATCGTGCGCCACGCCAAGGCCGGCGGCGCCACCACCGTCGCCATCACCTCGGCGCCGCGGTCCCACCTGGCGCTCGCGGTGGATCTCGCGCTGATCACCGCGTCCCGGGAGACCACGTTCCGCTCCGGGGCAATGGCCTCCCGCATCGCCGCCCTGACCGTCGTCGACGTGCTGTTCGTATCCGTCGCGCAGCGCCGCTACCAGCAGACGCTGGAGGCCGTCGACGCGACGCGCAAGGCCGTCGCGCACCGGCGGTTCACCGACCGGCACAAGGGGGAGCGATGACCGAACGTCCGTCACCGACGCGGGTTCGGGTGTCCTCGCCGACCGAGCGGCGCAATCCCGCCACCGTGGACATCGACACCGCGCCCACCGAAGACCTGGTGGCGATGCTGCACGCCGAGGACGCCCGGGTGATCCCGGCCGTCGCAGCGACGCTGCCCACGCTGGCCCGATTGGTGGACGCCGCCGTCGAGCGGGTCCGCTCCGGCGGCCGGGTGCACTACTTCGGCGCCGGCACCTCGGGACGGCTGGGGGTGCTAGATGCGGCGGAGTTGATGCCCACCTACGGCGTCGGTGACGTGGTGATCGCGCACCACGCCGGCGGCACCTCCGCCCTGCTGACCGCGGCCGAGAACGTGGAGGACGACGAGCAGGACGGCACCCGCGCCGCCGGGACGGTGACGGCGGCTGACGTGGCGATCGGCCTGACGGCATCCGGGCGCACCCCGTACGTGGCGGGCGCATTGCGGTCCGCGCGGGCGGTCGGTGCGCTCACCGCCCTGATCACCTCGAACCCCGATCCGAAGCTCGCGCCGCTGGCCGACCTGCTGCTGGCCGCGGACACCGGTCCGGAGGCCATCACCGGCTCTACCCGACTGAAGGCCGGTACTGCGGAAAAGCTGATACTCAACGGATTCTCGACCGCGCTGATGGTCCGGCTGGGCAAGGTGTACTCGAACCTGATGATCGGCATGCAACCGACCAACGCCAAGCTGCGGGGCCGGTCGGTGGAACTGCTGATGCAGGCCACCGGCGCGTCGGCCGATCGGTGCTCCGCCGCGCTGGATGCCGCCGGCGACATCCCGACCGCGCTGCTGCTGCTGCTGTCCGGGTCGAGCCCGGACGCGGCCGGCGTGCTGCGCTGCCGCGAGGCCCTGCGGGATGCCGGAGGCCTGGTCCGCGGCGCGCTGACCGCCCTGCGGGCGGCAGGTGACGGCCGCAGCGACGGTTGAGCGAGGAGCAGCGCCCGGGCCCCGGCCGGCGCCGACCGAGGGCCCGGAGGCGCCGCGCTCAGGTCGACAGGTTGTGGATCCCCGGCTGGTCGCCCTCCGGCAGCCCCGGTACGCCACGACCTCGGATCGAGGCCCCCGCCGTCTCCGGGACCTTGACCAGCGCGATCATCCCGATCACCATGGCGAGCATCAGGTAGAAGGCGGGCATCAGCCGGTTGCCGGTCGCCCCGACCAGCGCGTCGTTGACGAAGGCCGCGGTGCCGCCGAAGGCGGCGGTCGCCACGTTGTAGCTGATGGCCATGCCCGCGTAGCGCACGTGTGCCGGGAACATCGCGGGGAACGTCGCGGAGATGGTGCCGAGCTGTGGCAGGAACACCAGGCCCAGCACCGTGAACCCGAGGATCGCCCAGCCCAGGCCCTGCCCCATGATCCAGAAGCACGGGACCGCGATGACGAAGATGCCGATCAGCGAGAACCACCACATGGGTTTTCGCCCGACGCGGTCGGACAGCGCGCCGGCGATCCAGATCAGAGCCATCATCACCAACTGGCCGATCAGCACGACGATGTCGGCGCTGGTGGCCGACAGGTCCAGCGAGTTCTGCATGTACGTCGGCATGTAGGTCAGCAGCGTGTAGTCGGCGATGTTGAGCGCGATCACCAGCCCGAACAGCCGCACGATCGGTCCCCAATACTGCCGGAACAGTTCCTGAGGGCACCGGTGGCCTCCAACTCCACCTGCTGGCGATCCTGCAGTTCCCGGAAGACGGGGGTGTCCTCCATCCGCGACCGCAGGTACAGCCCGATCAGGCCGAGCGGCAGGCCGATCAGGAACGGGATGCGCCAGCCCCAGGACAGCATCGCCGCGTCGCTGAGCGACGCGTGCAGGATCAGCGTGATGATGATGCCGCCGCTGAATCCCGCCAGGGTGCCGAACTCCAGGAAGGACCCCCAGAAGCCGCGCTTCCTGTCCGGGGCGTATTCCGCCATGAAGGTGGCCGCACCGCCGTACTCACCACCGGTGGAGAATCCCTGCACGACGCGCAGGATGACCAGCAGGATGGGCGCCCAGATGCCGATCGACTGGTAGGTGGGGATGACGCCGACCAGGAACGTACCGACCGCCATCAGGATGATCGTCATGGCCATGACGGTCTTGCGGCCGAACCTGTCGCCGATCGGGCCCCAGACCACGCCGCCCAGCGGACGCAGCACGAACGACACGGCGTAGACCAGCAGCGTGGCCAGCGTGCCGTACTTGCCGGGGAAGAAGTTGTGGGTGAGCTCGGTGACCAGGTACGCGTAGACGCCGTAGTCGTACCACTCCGTCGCGTTACCGATCATCGACGCGCCGACGGCGCGCCGCAACACCGGCGTCGGGACCTCCGCCCCCGGCAACAGTGCCGGCCCTGATTCGGATTGACCGGTTGCCATGCTGTCCTCCTGACTGGGATCACGCGCCGGACCACGGCGGTCCTTTGCCGTCCTGCTCTGTCGGTGCCCGGGATCTCTGCGCTGACCCACAGGAGCACCGTCGGACCCACGGGATCGGATCAAGCCGTACCCCGGGGCTGTCAGTGGTGCTGGTTTGTAGTTTTGTCGACGTTCTACTGCACTACACGTGGCAATGCCTTGTCAAGGGTCTGGCAATGACGTGTCGAATATCGTCACGACGTCCGCGACACCGCCCCATCGATTTGGCGTGCGCGTCAGGCACTATCGGGTCGGACGAGCATCATGGGGATGCGCATGCGTTGCGCAACCATCGAGGTCGCGTCCGGGTGATGGTGCGGCACATGGGCACTGGGCGTTGCCCCAGCGTAAGGAACGGCGTGATTGGCTGCTGGGGTTCGCTATCGGGCCGTCGGCCGGCCCGATGGCGGTGACGCCCCTCGTGTCGTCAGCCGGTTGTCTGCACGGCGTCCACGGCCTGCGCCCACAGGTCGGCGGCCTCCTGCACTTCCTGCTCGTCGACCACCAGCGCGGGGATGAAACGCACCACCTCGCCCCAGGGTCCGCAGGTCAGCAGCAGCAGGCCGCGCCGTGCCGCCTCCTGCTGCGCCCTTCCCGCGGTGACGCCGTCCGGGTTGCCGTCCTCGTCGCGGAACTCGTTGCCCTGCAACAGTCCGAGGCCACGCACGTCGACGATGCGCTCGTGCTTGTCGGCCACGCGCTGCAGGCTGTCGTGCAGTTGCGCTCCGCGCTCCGCGGCGTTCTGCACCAGGCCCTCGTCCCGGATGACGTCCAGCGTCGCTATTGCGGCAGCACAGGCGACGGCGTTGGCGCCGTAGGTGCCGCCCTGCGAGCCGGGCCAGGCCTTCTCCATCAGCGCCGCGGACGCTGCGATGCCGGACAGCGGGAAGCCGGAGGCGATTCCCTTGGCGGTGACGAGGATGTCGGCGTGCAGGTCGAAATGGTCGCTGGCCCAGAACTTCCCGGTACGACCCCATCCGGTCTGCACCTCGTCGACGATCAGCTGGATGCCGTACCTGTCCGCGCGTTCCCGCAGTCCGGCGAAGAATTCGGTGTTGCCCGGCACGTATCCACCCTCGCCGAGCACCGGCTCGACCAGGAAGGCAGCGGTGTCGTCGGGTTGGGCCAACGTCTGCAGGACGTAGTCCAGTTGCTTCAGCGCGAACCGCGTCGTGTCCTCCTCGCTCCACCCGTAGCGCAGCGGGTTCGGGAACGGAGCGACCTGCACGCCGGCCATCAGCGGCGCGAATCCCGAGCGGTACTTGGTGCCGGAGGTGGTCAGCGAGGCCGCCGCCACCGTTCGACCGTGGAAGCCGCCGTGGAACACGATGATGTTCGGCCGGCCGGTCGCCTGCCTGGCCAGCCGGAGTGCGGCCTCGATCGCTTCCGACCCGGAGTTGGCGAAGAACATCCTGTCCAGCCCCGCGGGCAGCACCTCGCCCAGCCGCTCGACCAGGGTGAGCAGCGGCTGGTGCATGACGGTGGTGTACTGGCCGTGGATCAACTTGCCGACCTGTTCCTGGGCGGCCGCCACCACCCGCGGATGGCAGTGACCGGTGCTGGTGACCCCGATGCCGGCGGTGAAGTCGAGATAGCGATGGCCATCGGCGTCGTAGAGGTTGACCCCCTGACCGCGGGTGGCCACGACCGGAGTCGCCTGCTTGAGAATCGGGGACAGTGACGCCATCGCTCCTCCTCTGGTGGATTGCCGACAATCCTACTATCGTACGGAGCTGGGAGCCAGGCCGGATCGACGGGAGTCATGATGAGCAGCAATGGCGGCGTAGCCCGCAGCGACGCCGAGCGGGTACTCGCCGCCGTCCCGACCGGCCTGCTGATCGACGGCCGGTGGGCCCCGGCATCCGGCGGCTCGTCCTTCGACGTGCTCGACCCGGCGACGGGGGGCGTGCTGACCTCGGTCGCCGACGCGACACCAGGGGACGGATCGCGCGCCCTGGACGCCGCCGTGGCCGCCCAGCATGACTTCGCCGCCACCAGCCCCCGCGAGCGCTCCGACATGCTGACCGCGGCCTACCGCCTGCTGACCGAGCGCATCGACGACCTGGCGTTGCTGATGACGCTGGAGATGGGCAAGCCGCTGCCGGAGGCGCGGGGCGAGATCACCTACGCCGCCGAGTTCTTCCGGCACTTCGCCGCGGAGGCGCTGCGCATCGACGGCGGCTACCAGGTGGCGCCGGACGGCCGGTCCCGGTTCCTGGTCACCAAGCAGCCCGTCGGCCCGTGCCTGCTGATCACCCCGTGGAACTTCCCGATGGCCATGGGAACGCGCAAGATCGGTCCGGCGATCGCGGCCGGCTGCACCAGCGTCGTCAAGCCCGCACCGCAGACCCCGCTGTCGATGCTGGCGCTGGGCGGGATCCTGCTGGAGGCAGGGGTGCCGGCCGGGGTGGTCAACATCATCACCTGCACCGATGCGGGGGCGGTGATGGAACCGTTGATCCGTTCCGGCAGGGCCCGCAAGCTGTCCTTCACCGGGTCCACGGCGGTCGGCAAGATCCTGCTGGAGCAGTGCGCGGAGAAGGTGTTGCGCACCTCCATGGAGCTGGGTGGCAACGCGCCGTTCATCGTCTTCGACGACGCGGATCCCGCCGAGGCCGTCGCCGGTGCGATGGCGGCCAAGATGCGCAACATGGGCGAGGCGTGCACGGCGGCCAACCGCATCTACGTGCAGCAGGGGATCGCGGAGGAGTTCGGCCGCCGGATGGCCGAGGCCATGTCCGCGATGAGGGTCGGCCGCGGCACCGAGGACGGCGTGCAGGTGGGCCCGCTGATCGACGAGGCCGGCCGCCGCAAGGTCATCGACCTGGTCGCCGACGCCACCGGTCGTGGCGCCCGGCTGCTGACCGGTGGGCAATCGCCGGACGGTGACGGGTTCTTCTACCCGCCCACGGTGCTGGTGGACGTTCCGTTCGACGCGAGGATGGCCAGCGAGGAGATCTTCGGGCCGGTCGCGTCGATCACGCGGTTCCAGACCGAGGACGAGGTGGTGGCCGCCGCCAACAACACGCCGTACGGTCTGGTCGCCTACGTGTTCACCAACGATCTGCGCCGTGCCCTGCGGGTCGCCGAGGCGTTGGAGTCCGGCATGGTCGGGCTGAACCAGGGAGTGGTGTCCAACCCGGCCGCACCGTTCGGCGGCATCAAGGAGTCCGGCCTCGGACGGGAGGGCGGTGCGGTGGGCATCGACGAGTTCCTGGAGGTCAAGTACATCGGCATCAAGGTCTGAGCCCCGCCGGTTCCGAACGCCCTCACCCCGCCAGGCGCTCCAGCACCGCGCGGGCGAAGTCCTCGGTCGTGGCGGCGCCGCCGAGATCGCGGGTGCGGACCCCCGATGCGAGAACGCCGCCGAAGGCGTCCTCCAACAGGCGTGCACCATCGGGTTCGCCGAGATGCTCCAGCATCATGGCCGCGGCCCAGATGGCCGCCACCGGATTGGCGATGCCCTGCCCGGCGATGTCCGGCGCGCTGCCATGCACCGGCTCGAACAGCGAGGGAAAGTCGCGCTCCGGGTTGAGGTTCGCGCTGGGCGCCACCCCGAGGGACCCGGTGACGGCGGCCGCCAGGTCGGAGAGGATGTCGCCGAACAGGTTGGAGCCGACGATCACATCGATCGACTCCGGCTTCAGCACCATCCGGGCGGCCAGCGCGTCGACCAGAACCTTCTCCAGGGTGACACCCGGCACGCCGGCCACCGTGTCCCGGACCACCTCGTCCCAGAACGGCATCGAGTGGATGATGCCGTTGGACTTGGTGGCGGAGATCAGCCGGCCGCTGCGACCGGCCGCCAGGCGAGCGGCGTACTCGGCGATCCTGGAGACGCCCCTGCGGGTGAAGATCGCCGATTGCGAGGCGAACTCGTCCGGCTTGCCGGGGTGGAAGCGGCCGCCCACCTCGGAGTACTCGCCCTCCACGTTCTCCCGGACCACCACCATGTCGATGCTGTCCCCGGCAACCCGGGACGGCACGCCGGGCAGCGAGCGGGCCGGGCGCAGGTTGACGTACTGCTCGAACTCCCGCCGGATGGGGATCAGCAATCCCCACAGCGTGACGTCGTCCGGGATGTGCACGTCACCGACGGCGCCGAGCAGCACCGCGTCACCGGTGGCGAGTTGCGCGATGCCGTCCGCGGGCATCATCCGCCCGGTGGCCCGATAGTGGTCCGAGCCCCACTCACGGTCCCGCCATGTCACCGAGAAGCCGCATCGCCGGCCGGCCGCGTCGACGCAGCGCATGGCCACCGGGATGACCTCCTGCCCGATGCCGTCGCCGGGGATCGTGTCGATCGTCAGGGTGCGTGCCACTGGATTGTCCTTGTCGTCGGTCTGCGGTCGGCGGCGCCGGTCGGCGACGCGGGTGGTCTGCGCCGCATCCGCGGCACAGCGGTGTCAGCTGGCGGTGTCGCGGTGCAGCGGTGTCAGCTGGCGGTGTCGCGGTGCAGCGGCGACCCGTGCGCGGTGAGCCGGTCGACCGCATCCTTCATGTGCAGGCGCAGCAGCCGGTCGGTGGTGCGCGCCTTCTTGGCGATGAACGACTCCGCGATGCCGCGGTGCTCCTGCACGCGGCACTCGAAATCGTCGTAGGTGGCGGCCAGCGCGTTGATGCACATGCGGGTCTCGGTCATCAGGGTGCGGTGCAGCCGATCGAGCCGGGGGCTGCCGGCCAGCCGGACCAACAGTTCGTGGAAGGCGATGTCCGCCTCCCCGACGCCGACGGCGTCCGCGGCCCTGGAGGTGCTCTCCATGGTCTCGGTGATGGCCAGCAACTGCTGGCCGGCCTGCACCGGGGATCGCTGGTGGATCCGCTCCGCGGCCGCACGCTCCACCGCCTGCCGGGCCAGGTACATGTCCTCGACCCGCTCCGGCGTCATCTCGATGACGAACAGTCCGCGGTTGCGGATGGACAGCAGCAGGCCTTCCTGCGCCAGCCGCTGCAGGCCCTCGCGCAGCGGCCCGCGGCTGACGCCGAGCTGCTTGGCCAGATCCGCCTCGCCCAGCTGCGTGCCGGGCGGCAGGTCGCCGAACGCGATCGCATCCCGCACCCGGTCGGCGATCATCCCGGCCGTCGACTGCTGGACCAGCGGCGTCAAGCTGTTACGGGCGCGCCCGGCCGCCGCGGCGGCGTTGCGCTTCGTCACCATGTCACGTGACCCCCAGTCCTCGAGGTTGCAGGATAGTGCGGTCAGCCCGCCGGCTCGGCGGGTTCCTTCCCGGCGGCCGATGGCGGTGCCAGCAGCCGAGCCGCCAGCCGCGCGTAGGTGCGTGCCGCGACCAGCAGCTCCGCCACCGGGACCCGCTCGTCCGGCCGGTGCGCCTGGTCGGTCACCGATCCGGGGCCGAGCACCACGGTCGGCACCCCCAGACCCACGGCGATGTGGCCGCCGTCGCAGGCCGCGGTCCAGCCGCCCACCGGCAGCCCGGGCCCGCCGGACTCGGCGA
>JBIQML010000090.1:0-11549 GCA_044463405.1 Nakamurella lactea
GTCGATGCGCACCCGGACGATCTTTCCGGTGTAGGGGCGCTCGCTGCCCAGGATCCGGAACCTGCCGTCGCCATTGCGTTCGGCCAGCGCCGCCGCGGCGGAACCGGGTGCGGGGATACCCGCCGAGTCGGGCTGCCGGGACATCGTCACCGTCCCCCGGCCGCGGCCGCGACCGACTCCGGCGACGCGAGGTCCCGGCCACCCCCGTCACCGGTGCCCTCACCGCCGTTGCCAGCGTGACCGCCGCCCTCACCGCCGTCGTCACCGTCGATCGGCAGCCGCTCGGAGCGCAGATAGTCCAGCGCGGCCCGCACGAACGCAGCGAACAGCGGGTGCGGCCGGGTGGGCCGGGACTTGAGCTCGGGGTGCGCCTGGGTGGCCACCGCGAACGGGTGCAGATCCGCGTCCAGCTCGACGAACTCCACCAGCGCGCCGTCCGGGGAGGTGCCCGAGATGCGCATGCCGGCCTCCTCCAGCGCGCCCCGGTAGGCGTTGTTGACCTCGTAGCGGTGCCGGTGCCGCTCGGACACCTGGGTGCTGCCGTAGGCCTTCGCCGTCAGCGTGCCCTCGGTGAGCACCGCGGGGTAGGCGCCCAGCCGCATGGTGCCGCCCATGTCGCGCTCGCCGGCCACCACGTCGCGCTGGTCTGCCATGGTGGAGATGACGGGGTGCTCGGTGTCGGGCTCGAACTCGGTGGAGTTGGCGCCACCCAGACCCGCCAGGTTCCGCGCTGCCTCGATGACCATGCACTGCAGGCCCAGGCACAGCCCCAGCATCGGGATCCCGTTGACCCGGGCATGCCGGATCGCGCCGACCTTGCCCTCGATGCCCCGGATCCCGAAACCGCCAGGGATCAGCACCCCCTGCACGTCGGCCAGCGCGGCGGCCGCGCCGGCCGGGGTGATGCAGTCGTCGGAGGGCACCCAGACGACCTCCACCTTGGCGTGGCTGGCGAATCCGCCCGCCCGCAGCGCCTCCGTCACCGACAGGTAGGCGTCCGGCAGATCGACGTACTTGCCCACCAGCGCGATCCGCACCACCTCGGTGGGGTGGTGCACCCGCTCCAGCAGCTCGCCCCACTCGGTCCAGTCGACGTCGTGGAACGGCACCCCGAGCCGGCGCACCGCGTAGGCGTCCAGGCCCTCGGCGTGCAGCACCTTGGGGATGTCGTAGATGGACGGGGCATCCGGGCAGGCGATCACACCCTCGGTGTCGACGTCACACATCAGCGAGATCTTGCGCTTGAGCGACTCCGGGATCTCCCGATCCGACCGGCAGACCACGGCGTCCGGCTGGATGCCGATGTTGCGCAGCGCGGCCACCGAGTGCTGGGTCGGCTTGGTCTTGAGCTCCCCCGAGGGGGCCAGGTATGGCACCAGCGAGACGTGCACGAAGAACACGTCCTCCCGCCCGATCTCGTGCCGGACCTGCCGGGCCGCCTCCAGGAACGGCAGCGACTCGATATCGCCGACGGTGCCTCCGATCTCGGTGATCACCACGTTGGGCCGGGTGCCGGAGGGGTCGGGCGCCGCCATGGCGTAGATGCGCTGTTTGATCTCGTTGGTGATGTGCGGGATCACCTGCACGGTGTTGCCCAGGTACTCGCCGCGGCGCTCCCGGGCGATCACGGTGGAGTAGACCGAGCCGGTGGTGATGTTGGCGTCGGCGGACAGGTTGCGGTCCAGGAAGCGCTCGTAGTGCCCGATGTCCAGATCGGTCTCGGCGCCGTCCTCGGTGACGAACACCTCACCGTGCTGGAACGGGTTCATCGTGCCGGGGTCGACGTTCAGGTACGGGTCCAGCTTCTGCATGGTGACCCGCAGCCCCCGGGAGGTGAGTAGCCGACCCAGGCTGGAGGCCGTGAGGCCCTTGCCCAGCGAGGAGGCGACGCCACCGGTGACGAAGATGTGCTTGGTGTGCTGGCTGCTGTCCAGGACCGAACCGGTCAAGGCGACTCCCGTGTTTCCCGCGACGGTCACTGGGCCGCCGCTCCACGGGATTTCACCCTAACATCACCTGGGCCGAAGCGTCGCTGGCGCGCCGACCTGTCAGCTGACCGCCAGCGTCGGTGCCGGGGCCTGCGCGTTGGCGCCCATCCCGTAGCGGCCCACTCCCCCGCCGTTCTGCTCCACCAGGGCCAGCACCGTAGCCAGCCGCCCGGCGTCGGTGTTCACGTCGTCCACCGTGGAGACCACCGCGCTGGCCGTGGTGTCCGACCGCACCAGACCGACCGCCCCGGTGGTGCCCTCCGAGCCGGTCCGGCCGGCGAGCACGACGCCCTGCGCGGTCTGCTTGAGCGCGGTCGCCATGTCCACGATGGTCTGGGCGCGGCTGGTGGCCGAGTCGCCGGTGCGGGCGGGGCCGGTCAGCACGATCACCGACCGGCCCGGGGCGACCGCCCCGGCGGCGGTGATGAACCCGGCGGAGGACAGCGCCGACAGCGCCGCGGTGGCCTGGTCGGCGGACACCTGGGCCTTGCCCTTGTCGTCGGTCAGCAGCACGTCCGCCAGCAGCCCGCCGGCGATCGCCCCGGCCTGCGACACCTCGGGCAGCGTGGAGCCGGTGGGCAGGTTCTGCACCGCCAGCTGGCGCAGCTGCTCGGCCCGCGTCGGGTCGGAGAAGTCGGTGGTCACCTGGATCTGCGCGGACACGGTGGCGCCGGCCCGTGACAGCAGGGACAGCACGGCGTCCCGGTCCGCCGGGTCGGCGGTGTCGGTGGTGATCAGCACCACGGTGGCCTTGGGCAGGGTGCCCCGCACGGCCAGCGGCGCGATGGCGCCGGCGAACTTCTGGTCGGCGTCGACCTGGTCGGACAGCTCGGCGTTCTGCTTGGCCAGATCGGCCTTCTGGGTGGATAGCTGGGTGTTGTCGCCCTTCAGCCCGGCCAGCAGCGGAGAGTTGATCTTCGTCGCGCCGAGCACGATGCCCAGCGCCAGCGCCAGGAAGATCGCCGCCAGCGACACGATGTGATACCGCATGGAGATCATCTAGAACAGCCCCTTCACCCAGGCAACCGCGTCGTTCCACCACTTGACGATCAGGTCGGCGTACGTGCCCGAGACGTCGGAGACCAGCAACGCCGCCACGATGGCCGCCGCGGCCGCCAGGATCAGCAGCATCACCACCCACCAGGAGATGCGCGCCTTGTACAGCTTGGCCACCGCGGACGCCTCGACGATCTTGTTGGCGACCCGCATCCGGATCAGGAACGTCGAGGCCGCGGACCCCCGGCTGCGGTCCAGCAATTCGGTCAGCGTGGTGTGCATGCCGACCGTGACGATCAGCGCCGCGTCCGCGTCGTCGGCCAGCAGCAGCGTCAGGTCCTCGCTGGTGCCGGTGGCGGGGAAGGTGACGGCGCCCAATCCGAGGTCCTGCAGCCGCTCCAGGCCGGGGGCGTGCCCGTCGACGTCGGCGGGGATCACCACCTCGGCGCCGCTGCGGAGGGTCTTGGTGCCGATCCGGTCGGGGTTGCCGACGATCAGCCTGGGCTTGTAACCGGCGGTGACCAGGGCGTCGGCGCCCGCGTCCACCCCGATCAGCACCGGGTTGTAGTCCGAGATGTACTTGCGCAGCCGCTTGAGCTCACCGGCGGTGTCCGGGGAGGCGGCCACCACCAGCACGTGCCGGCCGGCGATCCTGGCCGAGACCTCCGGGATGCCCACCCCGTCCAGCAGCAGCGTCCGCTCCCGCTTCATGTACTCGATGGCGTTGGCGGCGAACGCCTCGAGCTGGGCGGCCATGCCGGCCTTGGCCTCGATGAGCAGGTCGGCGATCGATTCCGCGGTCTGCTCGGTGCCGTGGGCGATCTCCTGCTCGCCGGCGTACAACCCGCCGTCGTGCAGCCGGACCCTGGCGCCGTCCTTGACCCGCCCGAACACGCTGTCGCCGACGTTGTCGACCAGCATCACGTCACCGGCCAGCAGGATCTCCGGGCCAAGGTTCGGATAGCGGCCCGACACCGAGGGAGACGCGTTGACCACCGCGGTCACCTTGGCGGTGACGAGCGCATCGGCGGTGGCGCGATCGATATCGACCTGGTCGAGGATCACGATGTCCCCGTGCCCGACCCGTCCCAGCAGCGCCTCCGTGCTGCGGGAGATCCGCGCAACTCCTGTGACTCCAGGTAACGCGTGGGACTGGCGTGACAGTAGTTTCATGTGCCCGATCGTCCCAGGCCAGGGGCCGGATCGTGCGGAGGTGGGCACGGCGCGTCACGACCCGCTTCGCCGGGTGGCCGGTTGCGGCCGAACCGCATGCGCGGCGACGGGTGCGATCAGCCGGACCGGCGCCGCCGCGGCGTCGTCGTGCGGCGGGCCGCGGCGTTCTTCGCGGCACGCCGGGGCGAGGCGGTCGTCCCTGCGGCACCGTCCGTCCCTGCGGCACCGTCCGCCGCGGCGGCCAGCAGGTCGTCGGCGTGTGCCCTGGCCACGTCACCGTCGGTACCGCCCAGCATCCTGGCGAGCTCCGCGGTGCGCTGCTCGCCGTCCACCCGGCGCACCGAGGACGCGCCGACCGTGCCATCGGGGTCGGCGTCCACCACGAACTGCCGGTCGGCGAACGCGGCGACCTGCGCCAGGTGGGTCACCACGATCACCTGGTGGGTAAGGGCCAGCATCGCCAGCCGGCGGCCGATCTCGGTGGCCGCGCGGCCGCCCACACCGGCGTCGACCTCGTCGAACACCAGGGTGGCGACCGGGTCGGCGCCGGCCAGCACCACTTCCAGCGCGAGCATCACGCGGGACAGCTCTCCCCCGGAGGCGCCGCGCGCGACCGGCAGGTCGGGCGCGCCGGACCGCGCCGCGAGCAGGATCTCCACCTGATCGACGCCGTCCGGACCGGCCGCCAGCCGGCGCGATCCGACCGTCAGGGCGTCCCGCGCGCCCTCGGCCGCATCCCGCGTGGTCACCGACACCCGCAGCCGTGCGGTCCCCATGGCGAGGTGCTTGAGCTCCTGGGTGGCGGAGCGACCGAGCCGTTCGGCCGCCGCGCCGCGCCGGCGGGACAGCTCCGACGCCACCGTCGCCAGCCGCTCCGCCAGCTCGTCCCGCCGCCGGCGAAGCTCCTCGATGGCCTGCTCGGAGCTGTCCAGCCCGGCGAGCTCCTCATCGGCCTGCCGGGCCCAGGCGAGCACGGCGTCGACGTCCTCGCCGTAGCGGCGGACCAGACCGCGCAGCACGGCCTGGCGTTCCAGCAGCGCGGCCAGCCGCTCCGGGTCGGCGTCCAGGCCGGCCAGGTACCCGGACAGGTCGCCGGCCACGTCGGCCAGCACCGCCAGGGCGCTGCGCAGGTCGTCCAACCGGGCGGCCAGCTCGGGGTCGGAGGCCGATTCGAGGTGCCGGACGGCGGCCTGCACCAGCGCGGTCGCGGACGGCTCGTCCTCGGCACCGGTGGCGTCGTCGTCCAGCCCGGACAGCGCCGCCAGCGCGGCCCGGGCCACGGTGCGCAGCGCGTCCACGTCGCCCCGTCGCCGGATCTCGGCGGCCAGCGCCTCGTCCTCGCCGGGTTGCGGGTCGGCCCTGCGGATCTCCTCCAGGCCCAGCCGGAGCATCTGCTCGCGCTGCGCGCGCTCCCGGGCGCGGCCGATCCGGTCGTCGATCTCCGCCCCGAGCGCCAGCCACTGCTCGCGCAGCGCCCGGTACTCCTCCAGGTGCGGCGCCAGCCCGGCGTACCGGTCCAGCACCGCGCGCTGGTTCGCCGGGCGCAGCAACGTCATGGCCTCGGACTGGCCGTGCACCGCCACCAGCGGTTCGGTCAGCTCTGCCAGCGCGGACACCGGGACGCCGCGCCCTCCGATGTGCGCCCGGGAGCGGCCGTCCGCGGACACCGATCGCACGACCAGCAGCGATCCGTCGTCGTCGACGTCACCGCCGAGTGACTCCGCGGAGCCCGCCAGGAAGGCGCGCAGGTCCCGGTCGTCCGGCCCGGCCGGGCGGGCACCGCCACCGCCGTGTCCGCGGGTGCGCGTGCCGCGATCCCCGTCACCGCCGTCGGCGCGTCCACCCGAAGCGGCGTCCGGGGCGAAGCGTGCCTCCACCACCGCCCGCCGGGACCCCGCGCGGACCCGGTCGGACTCGGCGCGGCCGCCGCAGACCAGCCCGAGGGTGGTGACGATCATCGTCTTGCCGGCACCGGTCTCGCCGGTGACCACGGTGAACGCCGGGGACGGCTCGATGACGGCGTCGTCGATCACGCCGAGGCCGGTGATGCGCAGGTCTGCCAGCATGGTGGGTCGGTGCCGCTCAGTGCCGCTCGTCGCGCCAGCCGTGCACCGGCAGGGAGAACTTGCGCACCAGCCGGTCGGTGAACGGTGCGGTGGACAGCCGGGCCAGCCGGACCGGCTGCGTGCCGGCCCGCATCCGCACCCGCGAGCCGGGCGGGATCTCCACGCTGCGCCGTCCGTCGCAGGCCAGCACCGCCTCGTGCCCCTGGGGATCCAGGTGCACGGTGACGGTGGAGTCGGCACCGACCACCAGCGGCCGGGCGAACAACGCGTGCGCGTTGGACGGCACGACCAGCAGCGCGGCGACGCCTGGCCAGACGATGGGCCCGCCGGCGGAGAACGCGTAGGCGGTTGAGCCGGTGGGGGTGGCGCACAGCACGCCGTCGCACCCGAACGCGGACACGCCGCGGCCGTCCACCTCGACCACCACGTCCAGGATCCGCTCCCTGGTGGCCTTCTCCACGCTGATCTCGTTGAGCGCCCAGCCGGTGGCGACCTGCCGGCCCTGGTGCTCGACCGCGACCTCGACGGTCATCCGGTCGCTGACCCGGTAGTCCCGGGCGATCACGGCGTCCAGCGCGGCGTCCAGGTGCTCGGCGTCGGTCTCGGTGAGGAATCCCACCCGGCCCAGGTTGATGCCCAGCACCGGAGCGTTGCCGGCGCGCGCCTCCTCGGCGCCGCGCAGCAGGGTGCCGTCGCCACCCAGGGTCAGCACCAGCTCGATGGGGAACGCGCCGTCGGAGCCGGCGCCGGCGACCGGCAGCCCCAGCTCGGCGGCCTCCGGGTCCAACGCGACCAGCGATACGCCGACGGCCGCCAGGTGCTCGCGCACGTGCGCCGTGGTGGGTCCGATGTCCGGACGGCCGGTGTGCGCGACCAGCAGCACCGCCCTGGTCGAGTCGTGGGTGTTCGTCACGAGCCCTCCCGGACGGCGGCCCGCACCAGGGCGCCGGCGCCGGAAGCGTCCACCGGGGCGTCCGCGCGCAGGTGCAGGAAGTACTCCACGTTGCCGCTGGGACCGGGTAGCGGTGACGGGACCACCGAGACGGTGCCCCAGCCGAGGGCCCCCGCCGACTCCGCGACCTGCCTCACCGCCTCGACGCGCCGCTCCGGATCCCGGACCACCCCGCCGGCGCCCAGCCGGCCCTTGCCGACCTCGAACTGCGGCTTGACCATCGGCAGCAGGTCGGCGTCCGGGGTGGCGCAGGCGATCAGTGCCGGGAGCACCAGGCGCAGCGAGATGAACGACAGGTCGGCGACCACCAGGTCCACCGGCCGGCCGATCAGTTCGGCGGTGAGCGAGCGGACGTTGGACCCCTCGAGCACCCGGACCCTGGGATCGCCGCGCAGCCGGCCGATCAGCTGGCCGTGCCCGACGTCGGCCGCGACGACCTCGGCGGCGCCGCGGTGCAGTAGCACGTCGGTGAATCCGCCGGTCGAGGCGCCGGCGTCCAGCGCGCGCCGCCCGCGGACGTCGATGCCGGTGGCGTCCAGCGCACCGATCAGCTTGTGCGCCCCGCGGGACGCCCAGTCCTGCTGCGCGCCGGCCGGTTCGGCGATGGCCACCGGGTCCGCGGATCCGACCGGGGTGGCGGAACGGGCGGCGACGCGACCGGACACCGATACCCGGGAGTCGGCGATCAGCGCGGCCGCGTGCCGGCGGGAGCGCGCCAGCCCCCGCCGGACCAGTTCCGCGTCGAGTCTGGGGCCTCGCACGTCACCGTCCCGCCGAGACCGGTCCGGGCTGGTCGACGGTGCCGGCCAGCGCGGTGGCCAGGGCGGTGTGCAACCGCTCGTAGATCTCCGCCTGCCCCGACAGCTCGGTGTGGTCGATCAGCTCCAGGTCGTCGAGGACCGGCTGCAGGGGGTCCTGCGGGGTGGGGCTTCCCGCCGGTGACGGCGTCGGCGCGGTCATCGCACTCCCTTCCCCGAGCGGCTGGCCCGGACCCGTTGCTCCTGCTGCGATCGAGCCGTGCGCGTTACCGGCGACCACGTCGACCGCAGGTCCACGGTAGTCGAGGCGTTCCGTTGGGTGTGCGCAGCGCCGCCGGGCGGCCGCGGTTCGCTCGCGCGGCGCCCACGGCTCGCGCGCCCTCGCACGGCGCCCACGGTTCGCTCTCGCTCACGCCAGACCGAGCTGGGCGAGGACCTCGGCGGCCGCGTCGTCCCCGGCGCCGGTCCTGGTGATCCCGCTGCTCCAGGCGGCTCCGGCCAGCGCCGCCAGCGCCGCCACCGGGGTGCCGCTCGCGCCGGCTCCGCTGTGCAGCTCGAGCCGAGCCCCGGAGGTGGTGACCTCCCAGTCCGCGTCGGTGTGTTCCCCGTCCGGGGCGCCTCCGGGCCGCCCGCAGGCCTCGGGGTCCAGCAGGCCCCGCAGGTCCATGGCGACGACGGTGGGGCGCATCTCCTCGGGCGCCGCCAGCACGTCCGCCGCGGTGCTCGCGCCGGTGAGCACCAGCATGCTCGGGATTCCGGCGGCCACCGCGGCCGCGATGTCGGTGTCCAGTCGATCCCCCACCATCAGCGGGCAGCGCGCGCCCGCGCGCTGCACCGCTGCGTCCAGCAGCGGCCGGGCGGGTTTGCCCGCGACCCTCGGATGCCGGCCGGTGGCGGTGACGAGGGCCTGGACCATCGACCCGTTCCCGGGAAGCATCCCGCGGTCCGTGGGCAGCGTCGGGTCGACGTTCGTGGCCACCCAGTCGACGCCGTCCCGCAGCGCGATGCAGGCCTCGGCCAGGTCCCGCCACCCGGTGTCCGGGCTGTGGCCCTGCACAACGGCGACCGGGTGCTCGGCCGCGGTGCGCACCGGGGTCAGCCCGGCCTGGGCGACGGCATCGGCGAGCGCCGCCGCGCCCACGATCAACACCGGGTCGGTGGGCCGGTGGCTGGCGGCGAGCATGGTGGCGGCGGCCAACGGCGAGCTGACCACATCATCGGATAGCAGCGAGATGCCGATGCCGCTGAGCCGCCGGGCCACCGACTCCGGTGACGCCGAGGCGTTGTTGGTGACCACCAGCACCCGGCTGCCGAGTTCGCGGGCCCGGCGCACGGTGTCGGCGGCGTGGTCGATGGCCTGACCGGCCAGAGCCAGGGTGCCGTCCAGGTCCATCAGCAGCGCGTCGTGGCGCTCGGCGAGGCTCTGCGGCCGGCTCATCAGCCCGCCCCCGGGTGGTCGCCGGGTGTCGCCTCCGGTCCGGACGCGGTCGGCTGGTCGGATTCGGCAGCTGTCGGGTCGTTCTCACCGGTCGGGCCGTCGGTCCGGCCGGCCGATCCGGGTGCGCCGGATGCTGATGCGCCTGCGTCGCCGCTGAGCGCCCTGGCACGGTCGGCGGCGTCGGATTCCTCGTCGACGTCCGCATCGGCGGCGCGCACGAACCACT
Organism: Nakamurella lactea; assembly: GCA_044463405.1. Classification (GTDB taxonomy): domain Bacteria; phylum Actinomycetota; class Actinomycetes; order Mycobacteriales; family Nakamurellaceae; genus Nakamurella; species Nakamurella lactea_B. Next base: position 9,598 of record JBIQML010000090.1, read on the forward strand.
CCAGGGCGTCGTCGCGCCGGCCGGACTCTTCCAGCAGCGCCGCGTAGGCGTAGTACAGCCGGAATGCGAACGGCTCCCCCGGGTCGACCTCGCGCACCGCGGTGCGCAACGCGACCAGTGCCGCCGGGACCTGTCCGAGGTCGGATCTCGCGCCGGCCACCACGATCTGCAACTCCGCCGCCCCGGCGGCGTCCAGCAGGTCGGCCTGCGGGGTGCGGGACAGCTCGATGGCGCGTTCGGGATGCCCGAGCGCGCGTTCCGCGTCCGCCATCACCGCGAGTTGCCCGGCGCCGCCGGCCATGCGCCGCGCGGCGCGCAGTTCGGCGATGGCGTCCGCCCATCGGCCGGCCCGATAGGCGACCAGGCCGACGGTCTCGCGGACCACCGCGATGCGGCCGCCCTGCGAGCGGGCCGCCCTGGCGTGCAGCCAGGCCTGCTCCGGATCGTCCTCGGCCAGCGCACCGGCGGCGACCAGGTGCCCGGCGACGAACTCGGCACCCTGCTTGCTCAGGCCCCGCAGGTCGGCCAGCACGTCCGACCCCAGGTCCCGGCGATCGACCCACTCCGGGATCTCCGGCCAGTCCCGGTCAGCGTCCTCGGGCCGCACCCGGGAACCGGTCGGTCGTTCGCGCGGCGGGCGGGCCGGCCGGTCCCTGTTCCAGTCCCGGTCCCTGTCCCGGCCCTGGTCCCTGTTCCAGTCCCGATCTCGATCCCTGCTCCGATCCCGGTCCCTGTCTCGGTCTGGGTGACCTCCGAACCGACGGTCCGGCGCCTCGCGGCGGTCGCCGGCGCGCGGCCGTCGCCGGTCACCGGAGCGGGCGGGGCGCGGATGGCGATCGTCCCCGGCATCCCGGCGGTCCCGCGGTCCTCCCGCGTCCGCTCCCCCGATGCCCAGCGATCCGCTCAGGTCCTGACCGAACCCCGAACGGTCATGGTCGGAACGCTCGCTCCGGCCGCGCTGCGGCCGGTCGCGCGGCCCGTTGCCGCGATCCCGTTCACCCGGTCGGCCACTGCCGCGCGGAGGGTTGTCACGGTCCCGGTCGCCGCGGCGGCCACTGTCGCGCGGCGCCGAACGGCCGGTGTCGCCGGCGCGGCGCGGGAACTTCCCGCCGCCCGATGCGCCACCACGGCGGGGGATACCGCGCCGTGGTGCGTCCTCACCGCGCGGGGCGGGGCCCCGACGGGGGCCGCCACCCTGGGCCCCGCCGCCCTCCCGGGTACGCGGAGGCCGATCGGTGCGAGGCGGTCGGTCCGGCCGCCACTGGGAGCGATCGCGCCGGTCGCGGCGTTCGCGATCGTCCAATCCGTCACGTGAGTCACGCCGGTCACCTCCGTCACGCCGGTCACCTCCGTCACGACCGTTTCGGCCAGGTCGGTCCGTCCGATCGTTGCGCTCACGCCGGTCGTTCCGGCCGGCGCCAGCCCGGCCGCCGCGGCCGTCGCGGTCGTTCCGGCCAGCCCGTTCGTTGCCGTCGTTGCGACCATCGCGGCCGCCGCCACCCGAGCGACGCGCGGCCCAGCCGCCATCCACGTCCCCGGAGCGCCGAGGTCCGAGTCCGCCATCCTTTCGGGGGCGACCGGCGCGACCGGACTGGGGAGCGTCGCCCCTGGGGCGACCGGCGCGATCCGGCCGCGCGCCATCCGGCTCGGAACCCTCGCCCGGACCGGAACCCTCCACCGTCATCTGTCGCTCCCGCCTGCGGCCACGATCGGACCGACCCGCCTCATCGATGCTTCCGTTCCCGCGGTCGTTGCCCGGGCCGCCGAGGCGGCGGTCGTCGCTCGGACGAGCGCGGGCCCGCGCCGCCATGGACGGAGCGGGCCAACAGTGCCCCGGAAATGACTCAAGGGAGGCCGCTCGCTTTTTGACAAAGCGTGCAACCTCCCTTGAGGAAAAATGTCCGGCGGCGTCCTACTCTCCCACGCGGTGGCCCGCGCAGTACCATCGGCGC
>JBIQML010000091.1:0-11537 GCA_044463405.1 Nakamurella lactea
GCAATCGCATCCCCGTGATCATCGCCACGGTTGGCGAGGCGTCCCATCCGGAGTCCCCGACGCACACCCCGGCGATGCTGGCACGGACCCGGCGCCGCGAGTCCGCCGAGGCGGTCTCGGCGCTGGCCCCCGGTTGCCGGCTGGTGCAACTCGGTCTCCCGGACGGGAAGCTGGATCGCGCGGTCGCCGCGCTCCGCGAGGCGATCGGCGAGGCCGTGGGGGACTGTCCGGCCTGGGTGCTGAGCACCTGGGAACAGGATCGGCACCCCGATCACGCCGCGTGCGCTCGAGCGGCCCGTCGGTTCGCCGCCGACCGAACCGACTGCACCGTCGCGGAATACCCGATCTGGGCGTGGCACTGGGCGGATCCGGCCGCCGACGAGCTTCCGGCCACCTCCATGAGGAAGATTCCGGTCAGCCCCGTCGCGGCCGATCGGCGTTGGGACGCGTTGCGCCGCTATCGCAGCCAGGTGCTGCCGCTGTCCGACAGGCCCGGGGACGAGGCGGTGGTCGGCCCGCACGTCACCGCGCACTTCGATCGGCCCTTCGACGTCCTGGTGGAACCGCGTGGCTGCGCGAGCCGGCGGGAATACTTCGAAGCGCTGTACGCGGACTCGGAAGATCCGTGGGGATCCGGCTCGCGCTGGTACGAGCGCCGCAAGCGCGCGCTGCTGCTGTCCAGCCTGCCCCGCCCGCGATTCGCCGCGGCATTCGTACCGGGATGCGGTCCCGGCCACCTGACGGTTGATCTCGCCCGGCGATGCGACACCGTGCTGGCGGTCGACGCGGTGCCCGCCGCGGTGGCGCTGGCGCGGTCGGCGACCGCCCCGCTGCCCGGGGTGTCGGTGCGGCAGCAGGACATCGGCCGCCACTGGCCGGATGGCACCTTCGACCTGGTGGTGCTCAGCGAGATCGCCTACTACTTCCGGGACCTCGAGCGGTTGACCCATCGCCTGGTCACGCATCTGCGCCGGGACGCCGTGGTGGTGCTGTGCCACTGGCGGCACCCCGCCGTGGAACACGTGCACTCCGCGCAGACCGTGCACGACGTCATCCGACAGCGATCCGGCCTGCACCTGGTGGCCGGGCACCGGGAACAGGACTTCCTGCTCGACGTCCTCGCTGTCGACGGCACCTCGGTGGCACGCGCCGACGGCATCCTGGACTGACCCGTTGGCCGCACCGCGTACGCCGGAACCGGCGCGGGCGCCACGAGCGATCGCCGTCGTGGTCCCTGCACACAACGAGGAACACCTCGTCGGGGCATGCCTATTCTCCCTGGCCGAGGCGGCCCAGCGCCTCCGCGCCACGGTGCGGGAACCACCCGACGTGTCCGTCATCGTCGTTCTGGACTCCTGCACCGACGGCACCGCGGCACAGGTCGCCACCCACGCGGGAGTGCGGGCCATCACCGTGCGACGGCACCGGGTCGGCTGGGCACGGCGATCCGGCGCGGAGTACGCGCTCGCGCAGCCTGGCCCGCGCATGCGATGGCTGGCCTCCACGGATGCCGACAGCACGGTCCCGCCCGACTGGCTGATCCAGATGACCGCGCTGGCGGCGGCGGGTGCCGACCTGGTACTGGGTACGGTCGAACCGGCGCCGGGGCTGAACGCGCTGCTGCTGCAGCGGTATCGATCCGGCTACCACCATGTCGACGGGCACCGTCACGTGCACGGGGCGAACCTGGGCATCAGCGCCTCCGCCTACCGCATGCTCGGCGGATGGCCGCCGGTGGCCAGCCAGGAAGACGCCATCCTGGCGCGACGGGCGGAGGCGGCGGGCCTGAGAATCGAGCGCACCGCAACGATCCCGGTCCGGACCAGCAGCCGCATGGTCGGCCGTGCTCCCGGTGGTTTCGCGGCGCACCTGGCGGCGCTGGCGGACGCCTCGTCCTAACGCCGACACACGGCATCGCCGGCGACGCAGCGCCCGACACAGCGGCATCGACGCCGCAGCGCCGGCGCTGCTGCACCACGTCGACCGAAACCGCAGCGTCGACACCGAACCGCCGGCCACCGACTCCGCCGGTCAGGCGACCGGCCGGGTCCGCAGGGAGCGCTGCTCGCTTCGTCGAACCTGCACCCTGCCGTCGATGATCCGCACCTGTAACACCGGTTGAGGACGCACCGCAGGCCCGGCCGCAACCGCGCCGTCCGACAGCCGAAATCGGCTGCCGTGCCACGGGCACTCCACCGAGTCGGCGCACAGCGTGCCCTCGTGCAATGGTCCGCCGCGGTGCGTGCACCTGTCGGCGAGCGCGACGATGCCCCCGGCGTTCCTGACCAGCAGCACCGGCACCCCGGACGCCTGCACGCCGAGCATTCCGCCGACCGGCACCTCCGACTCCGCGGCGACGTCCGTCCACTCCAGGTCCAGGTGCTGGAACGCGGTGGTGTCCACCCCGACACCCATGCCGTAGGACAGGTGGCCGCCGAGCATCCCTCCCGCGGCCAGCAGCAGCCAGCCCGCGAGCGGCAGCACCCGGCCGCGACGCGCCCGACGCGAGCGCATCCGGAACCAGCCCGCTGTGTAGCACGCCACGGCGAGATCGTTGGTGGCCGCGTGGATCAGGCCGACCCGGCGTTCCGCGCCGGCGGTGTGGGCCCAGTCGCTGAGACCGGCGTAGACCGTTGGCAGCGCGGCGAGCAACCCGATGCCGACCACCTGCCTGGTGCTGCGCCGATCGGCGCCCGTGATGGCCATCAGGGTGCCGGCGGACAGCGAACCGATGGACAGCGCGGTCAGCGGGGGATGCATCGGGTGCGCCGTCGGCGTCCCGCTGGCGGCGTCCCGAACCGGCCCCGCAGGGGCCAGCCGTTGCGCCCAGCCGGAAAGGGTTTCGGCCACCGGGTCGAGCGCGGCGGCGCCCTCCAGGCGCGCGATCAGTCGGTCCACGGCGTGCGCGAGTCGGTACATGTCCTGATCATCCCCATTCTGTGCCCGGGACTATCACCGTGCCGATTCCCCGGTGCGGCGGCGCCCACGGCTCGGTGACGGCCGCGCCCGGACGCTCAGCCGAAGATCTCCGACACCTTCGCCTTGAAGCCCTCCTTGATGAACTCCCAGCGGTTCTCGTCGCCGGACAGCACCGACTGCAGCACCTTCTGTACCTGCTCGAACGTGGCGTGCGGCGGGATGGGCGGGATGTTCGGGTCGCAGTGCACGTCCAGCACGCTGGGTCGGTCGGCCGTCAGCGCGGCGTCCCAGGCCGACCCCAACCGCTCGGGATCGGTGACCGTGGTGGCGTGCAACCCGAGGCTCGCGGCGAAGCCGGCGTAGTCGACGTCCGGAAGCGTCTGCGACTCGGCGAACTTCGGCGAGCCGCCCATCGCCCGCATCTCCCAGGTGACCTGGTTCAGATCGTTGTTGTGCAGCACTGCGATCACCAGCCGGGGATCGGACCACTCCTGGTAGTAGCGGGCGGCGGTGATCAACTCCGCCATGCCGTTCATCTGCATGGCGCCGTCGCCGGTGAACACCACGACCGGGCTCGAGGGATTGCCGAACTTCGCGCCGATACCGTACGGCACACCGGGACCCATGGTGGCCAGGGTGCCGGACAGCGACCCCCGGGTGTCCGCGCGGAACATCAGGTGACGGGCGTACCAGTTGGCCGCCGACCCGGAGTCGGCCGCCACGATGGCCCGTTCCGGCATCCGCCGGGAGAACTCGGTGAAGATCCGCATCGGGTTCACCGGATCGGCCGTCACCGCCGCCTCGGCGTCCATCGACTCGTGCCAGGACGCCACCTGCTTCTCGATGCCCTCGCGCCAGGACCGGTCGTCCTTGCGGTGCAACCGGGGGATCAGCGCCCGTAGCGTCGCCGCCGCGTCACCGACGAGGTTAACCTCGTACGGGTATCGCATGCCGATGAAGCCGCCGTCGATGTCGATCTGTACGGCGCGGGCCTGGTCGTACTCGGGCAGGAACTGGGTGTAGGGGAAGTTGGAGCCGACGGTCAGCAGGGTGTCGCAGCCCATCATCAGCTCGTAGCTGGGCCGGGTGCCCAGCAGGCCGATCGAGCCGGTGACGTAGGGCAGGTCGTCGGGCAGCACGTCCTTGCCCAGCAGCGGTTTTGCGACGCCCGCTCCGAGGATGTCGGCCACCTCGGTCAGCTCCCGGCGCGCGCCCCGCGCCCCCTGGCCGGCCAGGATCGCGACCTTGCTGCCGGCGTTGAGCACGTCGGCGGCCCGCTTAATGGCATCGTCGCCCGGCACGGTACGCGGGAAGTCGGTCCCCAGGCTGGAGGGCACCATCTTGAACTCGTGGCTGGGAGGCGAGTAGGGCAGTTCCTGCAGATCGGAGGGAATGATCAGCGCGGTGACGGAACGCTCGGACTGCGCCACCCTGATCGCGCGGTCGATGAGGTTGGGCAACTGCTCGGGGACGGTCGCCATCTGCAGGTAGTCGGATGCGACGTCCTTGAACAGGCTCATCAGGTCGACCTCCTGCTGGTAGGAGCCGCCCATCGCGCTGCGCGCCGTCTGTCCGACGATCGCGACCATGGGGACGTGGTCGAGCTTCGCGTCGTAGAGTCCGTTGAGCAGGTGGATAGCGCCGGGCCCGGAGGTGGCCGCGCATACGCCGACCCGTCCGGTGAACTTGGCGTACCCGACGGCCTCGAAGGCGGCCATCTCCTCGTGCCTGGCCTGGACGAAGCGGGGCTGGTTCTCGGCCCTGCCCCAGGCCGCCAGCAACCCGTTGATGCCGTCCCCGGGGTAGGCGAAGACGGTGTCGACGCCCCATTCCCGCAATCGGGAGAGGATGAAATCGGCAACGGTCTGATCGGCCATGGTTCGTGCCCTTCCTGTGTGGTGGTGCGTGCGTCCGCCGTGTGGAGACGGCGGTGCCGGTCCCGGTCAGCCGGCCGAGGCCGGTGACGGCGGTCCGGAGCGAGCGCCGGCGATGAGCAGGTCGGCGGCTCGCGCGGCGACGGCCATGATGGTCAGCGCCGGGTTGGCGCTGCCCTGGGTGGGCAGCACGCTGCCGTCGGTGATCATCAGGTTGGGGATCGCGAAGGTTCGGCAGGAGGCATCGACGACGCCCTCCTCGGGCCGGCGGGCCATCCTGGCGCCGCCCACCAGGTGGGCGTACCGGCCGATGGTCATCACCTCGTTCGCGCCGGCGGCGTGCAGCATGTCCTCCATCACCGACTGGGCCGCCTTCATCAGCGCTCGATCGTTGTCGCACTGCGAGTAGCTGAACTTGGCGACGGGCAGCCCGTTGTGATCGGTCTCGTCTGCCAGCGTGACCCGGTTGTCGGGCAGTGGCAGGAACTCGCAGAGCGCGCCCAGGCACGCCCAGTGCACGTAGTCGGTCATGTACCGGCGCAGGTCGGAGCCCCAGTGGCCCTGCGCGGCCACGTGTTCCGCCCAGGTGATCGGCAACGGCGAGACGGTCTGGATGGAGAATCCACGACGGTAGGGCTTGCCGGGATCGGTCTCGTAGAACTGCTCGGTGGAGACCTCCGGCGGCGGAGCCTTGTACATCCGCACCTCGGACTCGAACCGGCCGGCGGTCTGCGGGGCGCCCTGCACCATCACGTAGCGGCCGACCAGATCCTGGTCGTTGGCCAGTCCCTGCGGGAACCGGCGGCAGGCAGAGTTCAACAGCAGCCGCGGAGTCTCGATCGAATAGCCCGCGACGGCCACCATTCGCGCCTTCTGGAAGCGTTCACGACCGCGGTGGATGTAGCGCACCCCGGTGGCCCGGCCGGTTCGCTCGTCCACCCCGATCGAGCTGACCATGCAATCGGCGCGCACCTCCGCGCCGTGTGCCAGCGCGTCGGGCACATGGGTGATCAGCGGTGAGGCCTTGGCGTTGACCTTGCAACCCTGCAGGCAGAACCCCCGGTAGATGCAGTGCGGCCGGGACCCGAATCGGCCGTTGCTGATGGCGACCGGCCCGACCCGGGCGGTGATGCCCAGCGCGGTCGCTCCGCGCAGGAAGATCTCCCCGTTGCCCCCCACCGGATGCGGCCGTTGCGGATAGCCGTGCGGGTCCCCCCACGGCCAGTGCTGGCCGGCCACCGGAAGCTCCGCCTCGAGCAGTTCGTAGTAGTCGCGCAGATCCGAGTATGCAATGGGCCAGTCGGCACCCACGCCGTCCGACGATGCGGTGTGGAAGTCGCTGGGGTGAAACCGTGGAGTGTAGCCGGCATAGTGCACCATCGACCCGCCGACACCGCGCCCGGAATTGTTGGACCCCAGCGGAACCGGGTCGTCGCCATCGATGACGCGCGGATCGGTCCAGTACAGGTGGTGCGAGCCCGCCTCGTCACTGACCCAGTCGATCTCCGGATCCCAGAACGGCCCTGCCTCCAGGGCGGCGACCCGCCACCCCGCCCGGGCCAGCCGCTGCAGCAGTGTGGCCCCGCCGGCGCCGCAGCCCACGATCACCAGATCGAGCTCGTCGTCATCGTCGAACCGTCGCATGTCGGTGCGCAGCCGGTGATCCAGCTTCCGCCCCCCGTCGGCCAGCAACCACGCGGAGGCGTTGCGCCGCCTGACCGCGCCGAGTGGACCGAGTGGGCCGAGTGGGCCGATAGTCGCCATCACCCGTCCTCCGCCACCGGGTCGTCGGATGGCCGCGCGTCCCGGACCTCGAACGATTCGAGCTTGTCCACGCCGAGCGCGCCGTACCCGCGCGGGTAGGCCGGCCCGGAGAAACCGATCTCGTTCCAGGCGGCAGGATGGGAGTAGAACGCCGTGCAGGCATACCGGGTCCACAGGCTCCACACCCGGGACGCCGGAAGGCCGTGCCAGTCATCGGAGCCGAGATCCTGTACCCGCTGGACGATCTCGCGCTGCGCCTCGGCAGTGCATTCGGGGAATCCCGTTCCGCAGCGTTCCTGGGCATCCCGATCGAGAAGGCCAAGGGTCTGCTTCCATGCCGGGCCGTCCTCGGGCATGTCGGCGTACCGCCACCCGTCGGTGCGTTCCTCGGCAAGCCGGCCGTCGACCATCGCCGTCACCGGCACCCTTGGATCGGAGCGCTGGTCCAGGATCTGGTCGAACAGGGCGTCGGCGACCGCCTCCTCACGTCCGGTGAAGTAGCGGGGCGGTTGGGGCGCACGGAGCCGTTCCAACACCACCCCCGCCGTGATCGGATCCCACCGGTGCGCCTGGGCGGTGACGTCGAAGCCCGGAAAGCGGGCCCGGTCACCGCCGAGCCGCGTCGGGGGCACGGAATTCGATGCCGCGCTCACCGCTCCCTCCGCAGGATCGCGGCCAGCAGTCCCATGCCTCCGACCATCGTCATCAGCAGCGGGGCGAGCAGCGGCGGACCGGTCTCGATGTTGAAGAGCGCGTTGTGGCGGAATCCGCCGGGTTTTTGGGCGATCCCGCGGATATGCAAGTACGTTCCCTGAAGACCGTTGGCGACGATCACCGCGGAGGCGAGCGGGAGGGCGGTCTTGGCCATGCGGGGGGAACAGACGCCCGCGATGCCCGCCGCCGCGCCCACCGGACCGAGCACGACCGGCCACCACATGACGCGATTGCCGAAACTGGCCCTGTCATGTTCGAGGTAGATCTCCGCTGCCGTGATCACCGATCCGGCTGCCGTGATGCCGGCCAGCGTGCGTTCGAAGCGTCCCGTCCGGAGGTTGTCGACGAAACGTTCCGTCTCTCCGCGGGCCCGGCCGACGGGCCCTCCGCGTCCGGCGCGATCATGGCGCAGAGCTGTCCGCAGCATGCCGATGGGGGCCCGATTCAACACCGATACCGTCCGCCTTTCCTTTACACATCACTGCCGGCGCGGTCGCCGCACGCCGCTCAAAGGCATACCCGTGCCGAGGTGCTTGCTAAACGGCGCCGGAGCGACAGACCGCCGCCAGCTGGTTCGTCCTGGAATCCGTTACGGGCCGGCGCGCATCGGGGTATCACCGAAACGCGGGCCGCCGACCACGCCGGACGGCGGCCCGCCGAACAGGACGGAACCGGGCTGGGGGTCCTCGCGATCGGCGGTGACCGGTGCGGTGGCAGAGGGAAGGGCAGCATGGCCACGGGAATCGATGTTCCCGATGGGCGAGGGACGGCGCTCGCCGACCGGGCGGAGCGCATCGTCGGCGTCGGCGCGCTGGTGTCGTTCTTCCGGCACATCCAGGTCAACCTCCCCCGCTGCACGACGGCGTCGGGCTTCGTGCTGCTGTGGGGGGTCGCGGCGACCGCCGCCTACCGGGTGGTGGCCGCGGCGACGTCCTGGATCCCGCCCGGTGCCTCGTCACCACCGCACGTGCCGGTGTACCTGCAGGTCTACCTCGGACTGGTGGCCGGTGGATGCCTGGTGGCATCCGTGGCCATGGTCGTGGTGCCGTCGCCCGCGGCGACTCGGGCCGGATGGGCCCTCGGGTCGGTGGTCTGCGCCGCGGCCATGGCCATGTACTTCGTCGGCAGGACGGCGGGTCTGCCTGGCGTTCCGCAGTGGGTGGGGCGTTGGGACTATCCGCTGGGTACCTTCGCGGTAGCGCTGCAAGGCACCTTCCTGCTGCTGCACCTGGGCGTGCTGACCGGCCGGGCGATCGCCGTGCCGGACCGGCGCGGCTGGCACGACTGACCCTACTGACTGCAACCTGAGACCGGACCGGTGATGCTCGTGGTGCCTCTGGACTACCCGGCGTGGCTGCGCATCGAGCACTGGATCAACGTGCTGTTCCTGACGCTGCTGATCCGCAGCGGGATCGAGGTGCTGGCCACCCACCCCAAGCTGTACCGCAAGTCCGACAGCCGGCCCGGCACCGAATGGATTCGCTTCACCCGCAAGCAGATGCCCACCGACAAGCTCTACGACACGCTGGATGAGGAGGAGTCCTACTCGTCGGTCGTGGCGCTGCCGGGCCACAAGAACCTTGGCATGGGCCGTCACTGGCACTTCGTCAGCGTGATCGGATGGATCCTGACCGGCGTCGTCTATTACGTCCTGCTGTTCGCCACCGGTCAGTGGCACCGGTACATCCCCTACTCCTGGTCGATCTTTCCGCAGGCCTGGAACGACATCCTGACGTATCTGAGCTTCAAGTTGCCGCCGCTGCTGCCGGACCAACCCATGGACGCGGTCCAGAAGCTCGTCTACTGCGTGGTGATCTTTGGCCTGGCCCCGTTCCAGATCGCCTCCGGTGCCGCCCAGTCGCCGGCCGTCGAGGCGCACTTCCCGTGGTACGTGCGGCTCTGGGGTGGCCGGCAGGCTGCGCGGACCGCGCACTTCTGGGGGCTGGTGGCCTTCGTCGGATTCATCGCCGTGCACGTGACGATGATCGGGCTGTGGGGCTGGCGACGCCTCAACGCCCTGATGATCTTCGGTCACGTCACCCACCTGCAATGGGCGCTGGCTCTGTCGCTGGCGATCATCGCCGCCATCGTGCTGATCCACATCGCGGCGACGGTGTGGAGCCTGCGCAACCCCCGCAGCGTGCAGCGGGCGCTGGGCTACATCATCAGCCGCTTCCGACTCGCGGCCCTGCGTCCGATGCATTCGCGGCAACGGTATCCGAAGCGCAAGATGTCCACCGAGCACCGGGTCAATGGCAAGCCGCCGGACTGCGACGAGTACAAGAAGCTCGCGGTGCACGACTTCGCCGACTGGCGGCTGCAGGTCGGCGGGCTCGTCGAGCACCCGATGGAGTTCACGCTGGCTGACCTGCGGGCCATGCGCGGCCAGCAGACACAGCGCGTCCTGCACAACTGCGTTCAGGGCTGGTCGAGTTTCGGGGAGTGGAGCGGCGTCCCGATGTCCACGATCCTGGAACTCGTCAAGCCCATGCCGGGTGCGAAGCACCTGTGCCTGTTGACCATGCAGGACACCGGCCGGGACGAACCGTCCGCCGAGGGCGCCGGCCAGTTCTACGAGGTGCTGGACGTCGGCCTGGCCCGACATCCGCAGTGCCTGCTGGCCCTGGAGATGAACGGCCGGCCACTGCCGATCAAGCACGGTGCGCCGCTGCGGTTGAGGATCGAGAACCAGGTCGGATTCAAGATGGCCAAGTGGATCGAGCGCATCGAGTTCATCTCCGACTACCAAGGCATCGGTGAGGGAATGGGTGGCTGGCGCGAGGACAACGTGTACTACGACAAGGATGTCGAGGTGTGATCGTGACGTTGCTGCGTCATCGCCGGCGACGCCGGCCGGGCGACGCCGGGCATACGCCCGCTCCCGAGGCGTTGCCACCAGCCGTGCGAGAGGCGGCCGGCCGCGGCGACGAGGGCGTGCCGGAGGCCGGTCGGCGACCCGAACTGATCACCCTGGACGAGGCGCAAACCGCCCGGGTGACGGACCTGCTGGCCGAGCAGGGATGGTGCTGCGCGTCGTGCGGGGGCCGCGGGGCCACCGTCGGATCGGCGCTGTATCTGGGATTCCTGTTCCTCAGCGAGGATCTGGATGCCTACATGGTCGCCCTGACCTGCCGGAACCCGGTGTGCCGGCGGCCCAGGGACGGGATCAGGCTGCGGGAGGCGGACTTCGCGCCCGATGGCATCCAGGGCAACGACGAAGCCCGGCGGTGACGCAGCACGCCACCAGGGTCCACTTCCGCTGGACGGCGTCGTGCCCGGGCCTTGCTAGGGCTCGTCCGTCCGTCGATGGCGGGTGCCGGCGGATGATGCGCTCCGCGCATGTGCGGTCGGTCCCATCACGACGGCCGGGCGCACCAGGCCCAGCCGGTCGATCAGCGGGAGGGCCTCCCGCATCGCGGTCTGCAACTGGCGATATCGGTCCTGCTCGGCAGGATTCAGCCGGCCGTCGTCGCTGTGGTGCGCCAGGCGCACCAGTCGGCCGGCGATCATCGTTCCCCACCGGACGCTGAACGCGTAGACAGCGTCGGGGCTGGGCGAGCCGTCGTCCGCGTCGCCGAGATGGTGCAGGGCGTCCAGGGTGTCGAACAGCAGATCCAGGTCCTCGCCGACCTCGACGGTTCGCCCCGGGACCTGCGCGCCGGCCAGCAGGGCGCGCCACGCGGCCGCTGCACCCCATCCGACGGCGGCGGCACCGGCCATGCCGGCCACGCCGTAGGCGACGGTCCTTCCGTTCACGGTTCGCGACCGTTGCGTTCGCGGCCGGTCATAGCGGCGGCTCCGCGATGCTGATGATCAGCGGTCGATCGGCGATCGTCAGATAGGCGCGACGGTCGCCGACCGTCAGGCCGTTCACGGCGGCGGCACCACCTGCCGCGCGGTGCAGCGCGGAGGCGAAGTCCACCACTTCGAGGATCCGGAATCGACCGCCGTCGAAACCGGAGAAGCTGTCGCTGGCGAACACGTAGAGCCGGCTGTCGGTCGCCGCGTACAGGCGATCCTCTCCGGTCGCCAGCGCGACGATCGGACCATCCAGCCCGGTGGCGGCGACGGTGCGCAGCCCTGTTCCACCGCGCCCGAGGTCGACGGCGATCAGCCGGTCGGTGCCGTCCACCGCGACGTACAGCCGGCTCGTCTTGACCTTGTCTCCGACCGCCTCGCTCGCCGGGATCGGTAGCCGGCCATCCACTCTGATGCCGCCGAAGGTCCACTTGTAGTGCGCGATGCCGGATGTGCCGGCGACGTAGA
>JBIQML010000092.1:0-11511 GCA_044463405.1 Nakamurella lactea
ACCGAGGTCACCGACCCGCAGTGGCGGGCGCCGCAGATCCGGCTGCGCCGGCAGGACCCGCCCCCTGCCTGACCGGAGTGACGGCCCAGAACAGCCCGGTCGGCAGGGATAGGCGACCGTCCGCCCCGGTTCGGCTCGCGGCGAAATGCAGGGTAGCTGACGGAGCAACTGCCCGTCCGGCGACGTCAGGGAAAAAGAAGGAGTGGTCGGACCCCTTCGGGTTGAGCGGCACGGATACAAGCGAATGCTGTTCCCGCCATACCAGTGAATAGCGTTCCTGTCAGGGTCGACAGCTGGCTGGGCGGGGTGGCCGTGTGCATCACGGTGATCGCTTGGGACAAGATGTTGTTCAAGTCGACGGAAGGAACGCGCTCCGTGACCGCGAGCAGCGCATCCACAACTCCGGGTGTACCGCAGCACAGACCCGAGTGAGCCTCAGCTATGACATCTGCCGGGTCCGCGGTCATTGCATCGAGCGTCGTGTGCCCATCAAGGGTGGTTAGGCCCAGGTCTGTCGCCACTGAGATCCGAGCAAGAAGCCCTCCGGACCGACCGTTGCACCACCCCCAATTGGTGGATGATCTGTCGGCCGCCTGGTGTGGGGATCGTGCATCGAGCCAACCGCGTTCGTGGGAGACCCAGAAGGAATCGTCGTACCGGAGTGCCTCAAGGGCGAGGTCCTGGGTCGCCTCATCTCCTCGGAGGGCCGACCAGCGGGATAGGGCCATCGCAATGCCGGCGGTACCATGGCTGACATTCGGCGTGGAGCCTGTGCCCGGCCAGCAGGCACCACGCTCGTCGGTCAGCGCCCTCCTGACCAGGATGCCCGCAACGTCATCGGCGAGTGCAAGGATTTCTTCTTGCTGAGTTCGTAACGCCAAGGAAAGAAGGGCTAACAGGAGTCCTGCGCGGCCGTACAAGATCTCGTCCAGCGCATCGGTGTGGGCGAGCCGAGCGGCGTGTGCTCTCGCCAGTGATGTGGCTGTCGAGAGCATGTCATCATCGTCGAGTTGCGCCCCCGTTCGGCCCATTGCGTAGAGCAGGCCGCCGAAGCCACGCGCCAGGCCGCCCCCGCGTCGGATACTCGCAGGCTGGGACCGGCCTTCCATGAGCGGCGCAAAGGTGCTTCGTGCCAGCGATTTCCACTTCATATCACCGGTCAATCGGCCGGCCTCAGCGAGTACGATGGCTGTCCCTGCTGCACCCTCATAGAGCGACTCTCGGTCCCGATACACCATCGTGGTGCCCAGGCCCGGGGCGAAGAGCGCGTAGACCCATGGCGAAGTGTCAGATCGGACATCTGCCGACTCTGCCATCGCTGCGACAAGCGCCAGACCGAAGTCCATCAGGTCACCAGGTGAGCCGCCCAACCGTTGTCGCCGTCTGCTCTCATGAAGTCGCTGCCTAATGCACGCCACCTGGAGGTCGAGGTCGACATCGTCGAGTGCGGCCCACCGCGCCGCCGCCGCTTCGATCGGCGCTTGAAGGAGAGGTACTCCAGAGATGTCTGTTTCGCCCGCAGCGCACTCATGTCGGGGAACGTCGGCTATGAACATGCTCTGCAGTTCTTCGGCGCCCAGGCGGTCTACGACATCGAATCGTCCGTCAGTCAGCAGAGCCAGATCATGGTCCAGACGGTCTGACCGGCGGCGCGTGCCACGCAGCGGATCGGGGCTCAGTGACCGGGACACCACGGTGACGTAGTCCATTGTTGGACGAGCGAGCAATCGGACTCGATAGTCGGCCATGGGGGAGAGCGCGGTTGACAATTCAGCCCGATGCCCACGAAGGTAGCCGTGAGCGAGCCGGAATCCGTCGACTATGTCGTCGACAAAGTCGTCCGGCAACACCGGCTCGTCCCCGATGCAGGGCAAATTGCTGAATACGGAGGCACTGGTCTCGACAAGACGCATCTGGACCTGATCCGACCCACGGCCACAGACGACCAGGTCGGTGATGGGGAAATGCCCGTACCCACACAGAGCCCCGATCTCGTATTCGACCGCCGTGCCGCCGTCTTCGATGGCGAGGGGCGACCGCAAGGTGAGCGGTAGGACACCCAACTCGAGTACGGACTCTCTGACGTCCAACCCCTCGATGGATAGGCTCCGTTCGAAGTCAAGGCGTTTGGCTCCCTCACTCGATACCGCGAGACGAGCGCGAAAGAGAGGCTCGGCGTCGATCACGACGGGATGCTCGCCCCGCACGATGATGTTTTCGTGGTGCAGGTCGCATGTTCCGAGAGCATGCGCCGTAGCCATCAACGCACCATAGCGCCGGTACGCACGGTGCACCCCGGAGCGGTCCGCACAGGCGTCATGCGAAACGAACTCCGTAAAGCCGTAATGCGGCCGAGAAATAATCCAGGGCGTGTAGCAGGAGCTACCCAGGCCGTCCTCAAGAACTCGCCTATGAAGATGCGACCAGCCGAGTTCGCCGTCCATCGAACGTGGCTTGTACACAACTTGTCCGGCCCCGAAGGACAATAGGGCCGCAGTTCTACCGCCGCCGTGCGGATCCGAAATCCCAAAGGTAGCACGCTCTAACGACCCCGTGCCAAGTTCAGGTATGCCGAGACGCTCGCCCAGTTCCGACCTGCATTTATCAATGCGGTCCAACAGTTCCAGACACCCAGCCAACCAGTTCCGCCTTGAGAGGCGAATCAGGCGTGCCAATTCAGGGTACGGTCCATCGACAGCGAAGAGGTGCTCTGTCTGTTCCCAGCTGATGTACCCGTCCAGCACCTCTCGTGGGCTTCCCGCCATGGCGTCGCCGGGCGCAACTTCCACTGGACGCCACAACGGGTGCCGCACGAGATGGTATGCGGAGTATCGTTGGAGCAAAACCAGATTCGTCAATCTGGCGAGCGTCTGGCTGTAGGCCTGAACCAGGTCGTGCTGAATCTGGTCACTGACCGGGATTCTGAGGTTCACCAGCTCAGTGCAAAGCACGTTGCGCGCCTCAACGAGCTCGCGCTCGACAAGTTCTGGTATGACCGGAGTCATCGATAGTTGTCGAGCAACATCGATGTCGATCACAGTTACCGACGGATCAGGGCTCACGTCGATAACCCTGTAGAGACCTCATTATTTCGATACTGCCGGTATGGCAGCCAATGTCAGCGCCGCAGCGATCGCAGAGCGCGTTACTTGTTACCCAGGCAGGTCAACGACGCGAGCGAGCCGGCGCATATCGGTGACGTCGGCGTGCACGTCGTGCACTCCCACGTGGTCGCCGAGCCGACCTGTGCCTGCAGCGACTTGTCCGACAGGTCGCTACCGACGTACGGCGGGATCGTGATCGTGTGCGATGTAGCAGTGTCTTCGACCACGCTCACGGAAATGCCGGGCCCGACAGAGATTCCGCGCTCTGCCAGGAGCGCTGCCGGGTCGCTGATCAATCGGTCTCGTACGGACTGATCGACTGCGCTCTCCAGGCGCAGCTTGTCCAATTCGGACATTGCCAGTGTGCCAGGCCAGTCAATTGCCATGCTTATCGCTTCCTTCGCTAATAGGCATCGACGTTGTGGGCTTGATCGCAAGTTTCGGCGCGTCGGCACCCGAAGTCAAGATGAAAGAGGTTCACCCAAGAAGGTGATTCACCGGGGAATGTCTGAATGACTCGCCCGGGTGCTACACGTTAGTGTGGCTATTGAAGATTTCATCGTGAAGAGGCGTGTATTCAGTCGAAAGGTGGCGCCCGAACGGGTAGCGCGAGTCGTCGTCACGGCTCGGAACTTGACCCAAATCCGGCGACGGTGTCGTGAAGGCGTCACCGACCGGAGAGCAACTGCGCCACCGGCTGCAGCGCCGAGGCGAACGCCCAGGACGTGGAGTAGTAGGTGATACCGAACTCGTCGCGCCGCCGCTGCAGGGCGTCCGCCATCTCTCGGGGGGTTCCGGTCAGCACCGCCACCGACCCCGCGGCGGTCAGCGTCGGCAGGTCCGCCCCGGCCATCCGCGCCAGCCAGGGCGGCGCCTGATCGCCCACCGCCAGCAGGTTCTGCGCCAGCTCGATGCGATCGAACCGGGCACCTGCCCCCTTCCTGAGCCCCGCCACCGCGGCGGCCAGTTCGTCGGCGCCGGCTCGCGGGGGCAACCCGAAGGTGACGGTGTCCGCGAGTCGGCCCGCCACCTGCAGCATCCGCCGGCTCCCGCCAGCCACCATCACCGGAACGTCGCGGCTGGAGTCCCGTACGGCGTGGATCACCCGCTCGACCAAGTCGATCCGCTCGCCGGCCGTACCGAACGGTCGCTCGAACGCGGCCGCCTCGCGCTCCGCGCCGGGCCGTCCGGCGCCCACACCGAGCTCGAACCGGCCGCCCGACACCACCTCGAGCGCCCGCGTCTCCAGCGCCACCTGCGCCGCCGACCGGTTCGGCGCCGACAGCACGTGTGTGCCCACCCGGAGCGACCGGGTCGCCGTCGCGGCGGCCGCACAGGCCACCATCGGCGCCAGGGTGCCGGCAGTGTCCGGCACCAGCAGCACGTCGTAGCCGAGATCCTCCACGCGCCGGGCGATGTCGAGCCAATCGGCGCCGGGCTCGGGCTGGCCTGCGACGATGCCGAATCGGAATGCGTGATCGCTCATGTCCTCGATGGTGCCGCGGGACGCGACACACATCATCAGGGAATGCCCTGAGCCGGGTCAGGGCCGCCGACCCGGTTGGCAGGTCTGACGGCCGCGCGCCGCTCCACCGCGTGCTACGCGGGCCGGCCCAGGTACCACGCCGACGCCACCGTCCAGCGGCGTTCGCGCAGCACGGGTTCGTGACGGCGCCCGGGCCGGCGCGGCAGGACCACCAGTGCGGCACCGAGCCGGCGAGCTTCGTCTTCGATCACGGCGGGCTCGACGTCGTCGGGTACCCGGTCGGCCAGCAGCACCGGCCCATCCGGTCGTACACCGGTGGAGCCGGGCCGAGAATTCCGGAGAACCCAGGGCCGTGCACCCGCCCGGTTGCGAAAGCCTGCGGCAGCGGTTCGGCCTCGGTCGGCCTGACCCACCACTGCTCAACGATCTGCAGTTTTTTCCGGCCGCGCCCAGCATGCCGGACTTGGGTTCGTCTGCCAAGGCGGTGACGACCCGCACGGCGGCAACCCGGTCGCGGAGTAGCTGCCATGCAGCGATCAGGAGGTCCCGTCCCTCGGTCGGCCACAGGCCGTCGGCGTCGACGGCGAAGTCGTCGACCACGGCGTCTTCGGCTCGTCGCCGGGCGATGTGCAGCCCGTGGTCGGTGGGCACGGCGGTGGTAGCTGGACCGCCGAGTTGGCGGCGCAGGAACGCCGCGTGCTGGCGCTCCACGCCGGGTCGGGGTCGCCAGAACATCGGCGAATAGGCGGCGTAGCTCTCGCGTCGAGTGGCCATGACGTGCGCTGCCCAGTCGGCGTCGGCCGGCGTCATCG
The DNA here is from genome assembly GCA_044463405.1 of Nakamurella lactea. Lineage (GTDB taxonomy): Bacteria > Actinomycetota > Actinomycetes > Mycobacteriales > Nakamurellaceae > Nakamurella > Nakamurella lactea_B. Next base: position 5,403 of record JBIQML010000092.1, read on the forward strand.
GATGAATGGCCACGATCCCGAGCATTCCAGACATGGGCGGCGCGGGAACGAGCGTCACGACGAAAGCCGAGCCGGGACGGGTACTGGCGAGCTGACGGCCCGAGGGGAATCCACGTATCTGGGCGGGCGCTACGGTCTGGACCGCCGATACCCCCGAGGGGTATTATGCTGGAGCCGGGGAACGGATACCACCCGCAGGTGTATGTCGCGAGGGGTCACCGGGGCGTCCCGACGCTGGGAAAGAGAAGGACGATATGAACGGGCATCTGGCACCGGACGCGGCCCGGCATGGTGGGCGGGCTGGACATACGGAGCGCGTACGGCTCGACGAACACGCTGGCGACATGGAGCACACCGGCCGTGAGCGCGAAGGTCATGGGGTGCCGGGCGGGCGTGGGAATCACGCCGATCACGCCGGACACGCCGATCACGCCGATCACGCCGATCACGCCACGATGTTCCGTGACCGGTTCTGGCTGACGCTGATCCTCACGGTGCCGGTGGTGGCGTTCAGCGACATGTTCCAGCACCTGCTCGGCTATCACCTGGCGTTTCCCGGTTCCTGGCTGATGTCCCCGGTGCTGGGTGCGGTGATCTTCTTCTACGGCGGGTGGCCGTTCCTGTCCGGAGCGCTCGCGGAGATCCGCAGCCGCCGGCCCGGGATGATGCTGCTGATCGGCATGGCCATCACGGTCGCGTTCCTGGCCAGCCTTGCCACCTCGCTGGGATGGTTCGGCGTCGAGGTGTGGTGGGAACTCGCCCTGCTGATCGCCATCATGTTGCTGGGTCACTGGCTGGAGATGCGGGCGGTGGGGCAGGCCTCCGGCGCACTCGACGCGCTGGCGGCGCTGCTGCCCGACGAGGCAGAGGTCATCAGCGGTGACGAGGTCCGTCGCGTCCGCGCGTCCGATCTGACCGTTGGCGACGTCGTGCTGGTGCGCAGCGGTGGCCGGGTGCCGGCCGACGGCACCATCACCTCGGGTGCGGCAGCCATGGACGAATCCATGATCACCGGCGAGTCACGTCCCGTTCAGCGCGGACCCGACGAACGGGTCGTCGCCGGAACCGTCGCGACCGACTCCGCCATCCGGATCCGGGTCGACGCGATCGGCGACGACACCGCGCTGGCCGGTATCGGACGGCTCGTCGCCGAGGCCCAGAGTTCGGGCTCGCGGGCGCAGGCCCTGGCCGACCGAGCCGCGGCCCTGCTGTTCTACGTCGCCGTCGGCGCCGCCGTCATCACCGCGCTCACCTGGAGCCTGCTGGGCCATCCCGACGACGCCGTGTTGCTGACCGTCACCGTCCTGATCATCGCCTGCCCCCATGCGCTGGGTCTGGCCATCCCGCTGGTGACCGCGATCTCCACCTCGCTGTCGGCGCGCAGCGGCATCCTGGTCAAGGACCGGATCGCACTGGAACGCATGCGCACCGTGGACACGGTGCTGTTCGACAAGACCGGAACCCTGACTCGGGGTGAGCACCGGGTCACCGGCGTCGCGGCCGGTGACGGGGATTCGGATCGACTGCTACGTCTGGCGGCCGCGGCGGAGGCCGACAGCGAGCACCCGTTGGCGCGCGCGATCGTCGGCGCCGCCCGCGAACACGGAACGCTGCCCGCCGCCTCCGAGTTCCGCTCCCTGACCGGGCGGGGGGTGCAGGCCGTCGTCGAGGGCTCGACCGTCGCCGTCGGTGGACCCGCGCTGCTGCGCGAGCGCGACCTGTCGGTACCCGGCGGGTTGGAGGCACAGGTCGCGGCATGGCAGGGCCGCGGCGCCACCGTGCTGCACGTGCTGCGCGATGGGCAGGTCGCCGGTGCGATCGCCCTGGAGGACGAGGTGCGCCCGGAGTCCCGAGAGGCCATCGAGGCCCTGCACGCCCGAGGGATCCGGGTCGCGATGATCACCGGCGATGCCCGCCAGGTGGCCGGCGCGGTCGCCGCAGACCTTGGCATCGACGACGTGTTCGCCGAGGTGTTGCCCGCCGACAAGGACGCGGCCGTCACCGATCTGCAGCGCCGCGGCCGCACCGTGGCCATGGTGGGCGATGGTGTTAACGACGCACCGGCACTGGCCCGCGCCGACGTCGGCATCGCCATCGGGGCGGGCACCGACGTCGCCATCGAGTCCGCCGGGATCGTGCTGGTCTCCAACGACCCCCGCGCGGTCGTGTCCATCCGTCGGCTGTCCGGACGCACCTACCGCAAGATGCTGCAGAACCTGTGGTGGGCGGCCGGATACAACATCATCGCCATACCGCTGGCGGCCGGCGCGCTGGCCTGGGCCGGCATCGTGCTCCCGATGGCGGTGGGCGCCGTGCTGATGAGCCTGTCCACCATCGTGGTCGCCCTCAATGCGCAACTCCTGCGGCGCACCGACCTGGCCCTGCACGCGATCCCTTGACGCGGGAGCCCACCGGGAGGTGTTCGGTGAGGAGGTCACAGTGCCTCACCGAACGCGAGCGAGTTGATGGCGGCGTGGATCTGACGGACGGTGTCCGCCGCAAGGAGTGCGTCGCGTGCATGTGGTCGCCGTGCAGCAGCGTGTCGAGTTCGTTCTGCGTCGACGACCCGCGCCGGCGCGCGGACTGCGGACTCGGCGGCCCGTCAGGACCCGTGCCTGCGAAACGCTGCCGCGAGGTAGGTGCCGACCAGCACCAGCGCCGCCCCGATCAGGAAGTTGGACGACAACTCGTCGCCCAGAATCGCCGCCGATAGGGCCAGTCCGGAAACGGGCTGCAGGAACATCAGGGCACCGGCCTGCCCGGCGGGCACCGCGCGTACGCCCCAAAACCACACGATGAAGCCTGCGAACGTGACGACGAGCGCGAGGTAGGCCAGCATCAACCAGCCGACCAGGGTGGGAGCCTGGGGTTGCGTGGTCGCCTGCCAGATGCCCAGGGGTATCGAGGCAATGGCACCGCCGATGCACCCGGTCTCGATGAACACCAATGGTTCGACGCGCCGCAATGCCGCCTTTCCCAGCACGGTGTACAGCGCAAGCGCCAGTGCGGCGGCCAATACGATCAGGCCGCTGAGAGCACTGCCACTCGGAGGCCATTCGTCGGCCAGCCCGCTGACCAGCACGACGCCGGCGAGGGCGACGACCAGCCCCGCTGCGCTGGCCGCCGTCACCTTCTCGCGCAGCACCACCGCCGCGAAGATCGCGATCCACAGCGGCGCGGTCACCATCAGCACAGTCGCGCTCGCCGCATCGGTTCCGGCCGTTCCGATGGCCTGCAACGCCTGGGTTCCGGTGTATCCGATGACGCCCAGCCCGGTCGCAACCGCGGCCTGCTTCCAGCCCAGTCGGACGATCGGACGCACGCCGACCAGCCAAAGAAACAGCAGCGCCGCGAGCACCAGTCGGAGGGCCGTCAAGACCATGGGCGAGAAGCTCGCCAGCGCCACCTTGGTGGCCGGCAACGAGCCACCCCACACCAGATTGAGGACTGTCAGCCCCACCAGCGCTGCCTTCGTGGAAGGTTCTGCGGGCAGCCAACGGCTCGTTACCGCCACGGTGTCAACGCCAGCGCGCCACGCACACGGCCAGCGTAAGCGGCATGCGTGACAGGACCGCTGCCGACCCGGTGGTTCACAGAGCACCGAATCGGCTCGCGGTCCGTGCAGGATTGCTGAACGATGACGGAAGCTCCGATCACGACCTGCCGTCGACCAGGATCGTGAGATCGCAGATCGGCCATCAGTGACCGCTCCGGCTCAGCCGCCGCCTCCGGGGACGTCCGCCGCCGGCACCGGGATCGCGGTCGTACTCCCACCGAGGCAGGGGTAGATGGCGGTCCAGTGCACGCCGTCCGCACTGCGGTAGGTGGTGTTCATGGGATCCGACTTGTTCGACCCGCCACGGCAATCTCCGCCGGCGGCGCCGCCACCGGTAAGGGAGAGGAAGACGATCACGCTTGTACGCGGACCATGCTCCCACGACCTTTTCGGCGGTGCCGAAGCCCTCGTCGTCGGCGTCACCGTCGCCATCTGGTGTCGCCGGTTCGCCACCATCGTCATCGGTCCGGCTGACCTTCACAGCTTGAAAGTAGCTGACCTGATCACAGGGGGCCAGGACATGCCGCTCGGAGCTGCCGCCGAACCGTGCGCGCACGTCGGAGAGCCTTTCACCGGTGGACCGGATGTCCCGCCGAGCCGTGCCTTTCGTCGTCGTTCGTCGTCGATCGGCGATCACTCACCGGCTATCGCCTCGGTGTGCCGGGTGCGGAGGCGAAGCGCGCACGTGACGGTGACCGCGGCCACCAGGAACGCGACGGTGTTCGGTACGACCAGAGCGATGTCGGACGAGGCGATTCCGTAAGCGATCCAGAGCGCGAAGCCGGGGAGTAGCACCAGCAGGTATCCGATGGACACGTCGGCGGACGAGTGCCGTCGTAGCATCCGGCGAACCTGCAGGAGCGGCGCAATACCCATGAGTACGGCCCAACTGGCTGCTGCGACGGCGAAGATTGCGACCATGCGCGAATGACCTTTCGGCACGCGCTCATACTCCGGGATCGCGTCCACCTTCGGCGGGGGCGCAAACGCAACCACCAGCAGCATACCGTGAGGGCTCGCGCCCGGTCGCGGATCGGATCGCCGGAGTGCCGGAGCGCCGAATCGGCTGATGCTGCTGTATTCGGTGACGTGTGGTGAGTACGGTTCCGGACGGGAGGCCTTCCTGGTAAAGAGGAGGGCTATGGGCATCGATCTCTTTGCTGGCATCGCCGTCAGCGATCTCGAGCGGGCGGTCGCCTGGATCGACGGGTTGGTCGGTCGCTCGGTGTCGTTCGAGCCGAACGACACGGAGCGCGTCTGGACTCTTGCCGAGCACTGTCACGTGTATGTCGAGTTGCTTCCGGAGCACGCTGGACATGCCAGGGCCACCCTTTTCGTCGATGACTTCGACGCCTTCACCAACGCTGCCGCGCAACGCGGCATCAACCCGGTCGGCCGGGAGACGTACGACAACGGGGTCCGCAAGGCCATCTATCGCGATCCGGACGGCAACGAGATAGGCGTTGGCGGCGCACCCAGCCCGCCGGCGCCGAGCGCAGAATGAGTGCGACCCGATCGAGTCGGCACCAGGAGTGTGACGGGTCAGGACGACCGGGACGGTGGACCACCCGGTGACCGCTCCCGGAACGGGACGGTGGTCAGGCTCCGCGGGACTCGGCGACGCGGCGCATCCAGTAGCGGAACCAGTCCTTGCCGTACGGGACGTACACGCGGGTTGGGATCTGCCGGTCGTGCAGGTCGTCCAGGACGTCGGGGCGGACGCCCAGCAGTTGCTCGACGGTCACCGGCCCCACTGCGAGCAACAACGCCTCGCGGAGCCGGCCATCGTGGGTTGCCATCGACCAGGTCGCGCGCTGTTCGGCGAGGCGAAAGGCCAGTCGCAGGTAGGCGACGTCGGTAGCCTCCCCGTACGGACGTGCGCCGTGGGCCTCGACGTAGGCGCCCTTGACCAGGCGGATGTGCACCCCCGCGTCCACCAGCGAGTCCGCATCGTTCGCCGAGCGACGTAGGTTGGCCTGCACCGTGGCCCCGAGCCGGCCCGCCAGACCACGTCCGGCGGCTGCGCGCACACAGTCCAGCACGCCATCGGTACGGGCGGCGTCCTCAGCACCCACCTGGATTCGCCGCCCTTCCGGAAGGATGGAAGCGATCGACGTGAGCCGGTCGACGGCCCCGGTCGGATCCGCGTCGAGGGCCAGGTGGGTCAGGTCGACGGCCAGCCCAGCCGAACGCTGGTTGCCAGGTGGAACAGCAGGTTGCGACCGATACCCATGACGATCACCTTGCCAGCAGCCGGCCACCGGACGCGCTGGGCCCGCAAGCAGCCCATCCGGCGCCGCTCGGGTCCGACCGCGTCGCACCGTGCGCAGAGCATCGAACCGCCCTCACCGCAGCCGCGTGACCTCGAACTCGCACCGCGGATGCGCGATCGCCTCCTGCGCCGGGATCAACGCGATCTCGACGCCACTGCCGGGCTCGGCGCCCGCGACCCGGCGCGCCGTCTCGGCCAGCACGCCGAAGATCGACGAGGCCGTCCGGGCCAGGGCGTCGGCGATGCCGTGCTCGAGCAGGTGAACCAGGAACAGCGCGGCG
>JBIQML010000093.1:0-11508 GCA_044463405.1 Nakamurella lactea
GGCTGCAACATGTCCGTTATGTCGCAGCACGTGCTTCGACATTTCGGACATCGAGCGGCCACCGGCTGCCTTCGGGTAGCCGCCCGGGACCAGCGCTGCGGGCGTCGCTCACCCCGGCGGCACCAGCGCCCTGACCCGTTCCGGCGTCGGTCCTCCGGGTTCGATCGCGACGATCGCGTCGTCGAAACCGGCCTCGGCGTACCTGGCGAGATCCTCGCCGACCGGTCCGAGGTCGTCGGGCCGGGTCAGCCTGATGGCGCACACGATGGCGCGGCCGCCGCCGGCCGCCCGGTATCGCCGGTGCGCGTGAATGATCTGGTCGGCCGTACGGCGCCTCGCTGCCGCCAGCCACCCGTCGAATTCCCGGGCGGCGCGCTCGACGTTGGCACCCCAGGAACCCAGCAGCATGGGTGGACGGCGGGCGACCTGCGCGGGTGCGAGGTCGGCCCGCTCGTCCCGTCCGTTCTCCAGCAGGACTCGAAGCCGCGCCACGCTGGTCCCGAACGTGCGGAAACGGGCCCGGAAGTCACGGTCGAGTGCGGCGTAATCGGCTTCGGTGGAGCCGGGACTGACGCCGAGCGTCAGCCGTTCGCCGCACACCTGCTCCAGGGACAGGATCCGATGTGCCAGGTCGGCCGGATGGTGGAGCGGGACCTGGAGCGTGGCGGTGCCCAGTTCGATGCCCGGAGCGTGTTCGGTCGCCACTGCCGCCGCCGCCAGCGTCACGAAGGGGTCGGGGATCAACGCCCCGCGTCCGATCAGCTGCGGTACCCACAGGCCCTCGAAACCTGCGTCCACCAGGCGCCTCGCCCACGGCGCCACCGCCCGCTGGGGTGGGCCGGACAGCTGGACGAGGGTGGCAGCCAGACGCATCGGTCGACCCCGACAGCCTGGTCAGTCGGCCGGGCGGAAGGATCCGGAGGCGCGCCGATCCGCGGCGAATCGCGCGTACCACTGCAGCGCCTCGGGATCGTCGACCGCCGACAGGTTCGCCGCCTTCTCCAGCGGGCGCCCGGCCAGCAATTTCTTGATCGGCACCTCCAGTCGCTTGCCGGTCAGGGTGTGTGGGACCGCCGGTGCCGGCACGATCTCGTCCGGCACGTGCCGAGGCGTCAGGCGGGAGCGCAGCTCGGCATTGATCCTTTCGCGCAGTGCACCGTCCACGGTGTGCCCCTCCGCCGGCACCACGAACAGGCCCAGCCAGTACCCGTCGTCGGGCAGGTCGATGCCCACCACCAGCGTCTCGGAGATCTCCGGCATGGCCTCCAGCACGTCGTAGAAGTCGGAGCTGCCCAACCGCACGCCCTGCCGGTTCAGCGTGGAATCGGATCGGCCGTGGATGGTGATGCTGCCGTCGGAGTGCATCGTCACCCAGTCCCCGTGCCGCCACACCCCCGGCCAGGTGTCGAAGTAGGACTCCGTGTAGCGCACCGCGTCGGGGTCGTTCCACAGGTACACCGGCATGGAGGGCATCGGCTGGGTGATCACAAGATCGCCCACCGCATCCACCACCGGGCGTCCGTCCTCGTCCCAGGCGGCGCAGTCCACCCCGGCGATGATGCCGCCGATCCTGCCGGCGCGAACCGGGGCGTACTCGTTGGCGCCGACGAACGAGCCGGAGATGTCGGTGCCTCCGCTGGTGGAGTCGATCCGCAGGTCGGGGCTCACGTGCTCCATCACCCAGTGATAGCCCGCGGTCGGCAGCGCCGATCCGCTCACCATAACGTGCCGCAACCGGCCCAGGTCGTAGTCCTGCTCGCGCGGTGAGATGCCGGTGTTGGCCGACGCGGTGATCACCGCCGCGCCGAGCAGCAGGACATGGGATCCGGTGCGGGCGGCCACCTCCCAGACAGCGCCCGCCGGGTTTCCCGGGCTGCCCTCGTAGAGCACCAGTGCCGCCCCGAGCATGAGGGCGTCGATCTGGATGTTCCACAGCGCCCAGCCGGTCGAGGTGTAGGTGAAGATCCGCTCGCCTGGGCGCAGGCCCGCGTAGAGCCCGGCCCAGAGCAGACCTTGCAGGGTGATGCCGCCGTGCCCATGCACCAGACCCTTGGGCAGGCCCGTGGTGCCCGAGGTGAACAGCACCCACAGCGGGTGGGAGAACTCGACCTGCTCGAACTCCAGCGGCTCGTCCCCGGACACGACGTCCTGCCAGGGGGTTGTGCCGGCGGGTGCGGGGCGGTCGAACACGTATGGTACGTGCACCACGTGCCGCAGGGCCGGTAACCCGGCCCGCAGCCGCGTGACCACGCCGGCGCGATCGATCTTCTTGCCGTTCCAGTGATATCCGTCGGCGGCGATCAGCACCGCCGGCTCCAGTTGAGCCAGCCTCCCGAGGGTGCCTTCGGCGCCGAAGTCGGGCGAGCAGCACGCCCACACCGCTCCGACCGCGGCGGTGGCCAGGCAGGCGATCAGCGCGTGTTCGGTGTTCGGCAGGTAGGCGGCCACTCGATCACCGGGTCGCACGCCCGCCCGGCGCAGCCATCCGGCGACCGATGCCACCGACCGGCGCAGCGACGCGAAGGTGATCTCCCGCTGCAACAGGTCGCCCTCGCGCACGCACACCAGCGCGACGTCGTCGCCGCCGCTGCGCAGCATGTGCTGAGCCCAGTTCAGCCGCGCCCCGGGGAACCAGCGGGTGCGCGGCATCGGATCGGCGGTGCGCACCTGCGCCCAGGGTTCGGAGAACTCGACGTCGAAGTAGTCGACCACCGAGAGCCAGAACCGGTCCAGGTCCTGCACCGACCATGCCCACAGGGCGTCGTGGTCGGGAAACGGCTGAGCCTCCCGGTCCTGTAGCCAGTCCAGGTACTGGCGCAGCGCGGATCCCGCGATCCGCTCGGCCGACGGGCTCCACAGGATGTCGCTCACCGGCGGGACCTCGCCGGCGTGCACGGCGGGCACCCGGTCGTGCCAACGGTTGTCGAGGGGCACCATGGACACGCACGGGCACTCGACGATGGAACGGAGCATCCGATGATCCGGTTCGGGCACCACGACGCCGCACCCGGGCGGCCCTGATGCGGCTGGCGGCCGCCGATGCCAGGACGCGGTTCTCGGCGGCCCGGGTGGCCAGGCTGGCCACGGTCTCGGCATCCTGCGTGCCGCATCTGGTGCCGGTCACCTTCGCCGTGATCGGTCCCCGGGTGGTGTTCGTGGTCGACGACAAGCCCAAGAGCACCACCCGGCTGCGGCGGTTGGCCAACATCGCGGCCCACCCGACGGTGTGCCTGCTCGCCGACCGCTACGACGACGACTGGAGCCGGCTGTGGTGGGTACGGGCGGACGGCACCGCGACGGTGACGGACACCGACGAGGAGGCCGTCGACGCCCTCGCCGCCCGCTATCCGGTGTACCGGCGGCGCCGCCCGACCGGCCCGGTGGTCTCGATCGAGACCACCGCCTGGACCGGCTGGTCGGCGAGCGGCGCCCCGATGTGAGGTCGGCACGTCGTCAGGCGGCGTTGACCTTGGGCATGATGTCCCCGGCCAGCCGCTTGAGGTCGTCCATCGTCTTGGCCGTCGGCACGTCCCGGAACGGTGGCCACAGCAGCGGCATCGTCATGCCGGCCTCGCGGTAGCGCTTGAGGATGTCCTCGATCTGCCGCGCGGACCCGACCAGCAGGTTGGAGGCCTTGCCCGCAGGCGTCTGATCGACGTCCTCGTCGGTGATGACGAACCAGATCATGCTGCACATGTCGAAGTTCTCCGGCAACTCGCGACCCATGTCGCTCAGCTCGCGCTCGATCTCCCCGCGCCACCTGGTGATGTCCTCCGGAGCGTCCTGGATGCCGATCCACCCCGAGAGCCCGTACTTCGCAATCCGTCTCGCGGACCGCTTCGGGTCCTTCAGGCCGCTGAAGTAGATGGGCGGATGGGGCTTCTGGAGTGGCTTGTGGCCGAACCCGCACCTGTCGAAGTCGGCGAACTCGCCGTGGTACTCGAACAGGTCGTTGGTCCAGATGCCCTGCATGATCTCGATCGTCGCCCGCACGTGGGCGTGCCGCCGCGGGAACAGGTGCGAGGCGCTGGCGGCGGCGAACTCCTCGGGCATCCAGCCCGAGCCGATGCCCACGTTCAGGCGTCCCCCGGACAGGTGGTCCTGGGTGGCGAGTTCGGCGGCGAGCACCGCCGGTGCGCGGTACGGCGTGTCGATGATGCTCATGCCGATCCGGACCTTCTGCGTCTTCGCCGCGAGCCAGGGGATCAGCGGCATTCCCTGGAACCACTCGCCGCGGGAGATGACGGGCATCCCCAGGGGGAACTCGAACATCATCCCGAAGGGGTACTGCAGTTCCTCGCGGTCGGACGCTTCGGGGACCACGATCCGGTCGAGTGTCCACACCGAGTCGAAATCGAGTTCCTCGGCCAGCGCGGTGAGATCCTCCAGTTCCTGGACGGTCACCTTGTCGCGGAAGTTGGGGAGGTACAGGGCGAGTTTCATGGCAGGCGTTCTCCTCGGGGCTGGAATGGGGTCGGATGCACTGGTCCTCGGTGTCGGACGGACACCGACTCAGAACGTGATCAGCGGCTTGATGATGTCGTCTTCCTTGTTCTGCATCATGCGGAAGCCGTCGCCCACCTGGTCGAAACCGAAGGTGTGCGTGGTCATCCGGGTCGGGTCGAACCTTCCGGTCTGGATCAGGGCGAAGATGCGTTGCATCCGATCGTTGCCGCCCGGGCACAGCCCGCTGTGAATCGACTTGTCGGCCATTCCGAGGCCGAAGGCGTCCAGCGGCACGGGCAACGGATGCGGGTTCTCGCCGTGGTATCCGATGTTGGACACCCGCCCGCCCGCCTTGGTCACCCGCAGACAGCCCTCCCAGGTCTGCGGGAACCCGAGCGCCTCGATCGCCGCGTCCACGCCGACACCGTCGGTGGCGTCGAGGATCTGCTCGACGGCGTCGCCGTCACTGAAGTCGATGATGTCGGTGGCGCCGAAGGCCCTGGACAGCTCCTGGCGGCGCGGGATCGATTCCACGGCGAAGATCCGCGAGGCGCCGAGCAGCGAGAGCCCGATGGTGGCGGACAGTCCGACCGCACCCTGCGCGAACACGGCGGCGGTGTCGCCGAGCCGGAGATAGCAGTGCTCCGCGCCCATGAAACCGGTGGAGAGCATGTCGCAGGCGTAGACCGCCGCCTCGTTCGAGACGCTGTCCGGGATCGGCGCCAGGTTGGCCCTGGCATGCGGCACCAGGAAGTACTCGGCCATGTTGCCGTCCCGCTGGGCGGTGTACTGGTAGCCGCCCAGCGGACCACCGCACTGGCTGGTGTAGCCGGCCTGGCAGTAGCGGCACTCGTAGCAGGGCGTCACGGCGTTCACGGCGACCCGCTGGCCCTCGGTGAACCCGGTGACGGCCGACCCGAGCGCGTGGACCACCCCGATCGCCTCGTGGCCCAGGGTGACCCCGTCCTGCACCGGGAGGGCTCCCTTGACCGTGTGCACGTCGGACGTGCAGATCAACGCGTGGGTCGTCTTGACGATCGCATCGTTGGGACCCGGTTCGGGGATCGGCTTCTCGACCATCTCGGTGCGGCCGACCTCCGGCATGACGAACGCCTTCATGGTGCTCATTCGCGTGCTCCTTCCTACCGGGGACGGGTCGGCGCCGAGTCATCGGACACCGCGGAGCGGAACACCTGCTGCGGAACGTGGTGTTCACGGGATCTCCTGCTCGCCGCCAACGCCAGCCCTCCGGGCCGTGGTGCCCGTCACGGTAGGCAGCCGGGCGGGTCCGCGGAAGCGCCGAAGGGACCAGTCGCAGCTGGTTCAAATGGGCCATGTCGGCGGCCGGACCGGTGGGCTACCGTGACCTCCTCAGGAGCCGATTCCCCCGGGCTGGGTCGGCGGCGGCCGAGCAGGGATGGACGAAGCGATGGACATCGTCGTGGTGGACGACGATCACGCGGGTCTGGAACTGCTGCGCATGATGCTGGAGGCCGAGGGCTACACGGTGCGCGGCAGCCGGACCGCCGCCGGCGCATGGGAGCTGCTCGTGCAGCATGCACCGGACGCGTTGGTCACCGACCTGATGATGGGCCCGGACCGGCAGGACGGGATCCGCCTGATCGGGCGGGTGCGCGCGTGCCCCGACCTGGTCGGCCTGCCGGTGCTCGCCGTCACCGGGATGACCAGCGGTGGCGACTGGGAACGGGCCAAGGCGGCGGGGGCCGACGTGTGCATGGGCAAGCCGTTCGACGTCGCCGAGTTCTTGCGGGTGCTCCGCGAGGTCACCCCACCGAGATCGTCGAGCGATCAGGCGGTCTGAGCCTCGCCCGCGGCTCCGGCAGGACCAGCCGGAAGGTGGTGCCCCCGGCCGTCGAGGCGACGAGCAGGAGGTCGCCGTCCATCACGCGCATCAGCCGCCGGGACAGTGCCAGGCCCAGGCCGGACCCTTCGGCGTCGCTGTTTCCGGCCCGGTGGAACGGCGTGAACAACAATGGCATCGACGCCGCGGGAATCCCGTCACCGGTGTCCGCGACCGTGATGCCGTCGCCGTCGATGCCCACCCGCACGGCACCACCGGGCGGCGTGAACTTGATCGCGTTGCCGAGCAGGTTGAGCAGGACCTGCCGCAGCCGGTGCCGGTCCGCCCGGACCAGCTGGTCGCCGGCGGGAGCGTCGGTGCGCAACGAGATCGATCGCTCGTCCGCCAGGCCTGCGACCATGTCCATCGCCTCGGCGACCGCCGCCCGCGTCGACAGCGATTCCAGGTCCAGGTGCAGTTGCCCGGCCTCCGCGCCGGTGAGATCCAGCAGATCGTTGATCAGTTGCAGCAGGTGCCGGCCGGCGCCCAGGATGTGGCCGACCGCCTCGCGCTGTTGCTCCGGCGCGAGCTGCATGCCCTGCAGCACCTGGGCGAATCCCATCACGGCGTGCAGCGGCGTGCGCACCTCGTGGCTCACCAGGGTCAGCAGTTCGCTCTTGGCCCGGTCTGCGGCCCGCGCGGCCTCCCGCTCGCGGTCGGCCTGCGCGGCCCGCCTGCGCTCGGTGAGATCGATCATCTCGATGCAGAAGTGCCGTGGCTCGCCGGCCGATCCCCGTATCAGGGAACCGCTCATCGCCGCCCAGATCGTCTCCGCGTCGGGGCGGTCGGGACGGCGCAGCCGGACCTCGGCCACGGGCAGCCGTCCGCCGTCGCCGGGCCGCGCGAGCAGAGTGCCCATGGCGTCCGTGATCGCGCCGGCATCGTCGTCGACCAGCAGGCCACGCAGCGCCTCCCCGACGATGGGTCGGCCGGCCATCGCGGTCAGTGCGGCGTTGGCGTCCTGGATGACGCCCGACGGGCTCACCAGTGCGATGCCCATGCCGGTGGCCTCGAAGGTGCTGCGGAACCGCGCCTCGCTCTCCACGAGTTGACCGTGCAGGGCGGCCGTTCCGATGGCGACCGCCGCAACGTGCGTCAGGCGTTGCACCAACCTGACCGCCGGCCGTCCCGGTTGCCAGGGGCGGCGGTGGTAGACCGCGAACGTGCCCAGCACCACACCCCGGTCGACGTCGATGATCGGCCTGGACCAGCATGCGCGCAGGCCGAACGGGAGGGCGTAGTGCCGGTAGCCGTCCCAGCGCCGGTCGGTCGCGATATCGGTGACGACGACCTCGGCCCGGCGGTAGGCGGCCGTGCCGCAGGAGCCGGCCAGCGGCCCGATCCGCAGACCGTCGATCGCGGCGCGGTACGGCGCCGGGAGCCGGGCGCCCGCGCCGTGGCGGAGCGTGGCGGTGTCCTCGTCCAGCAACAGGATCGAGCACACGCTGTCGGGCAGGTACCGCTCCATGGTGGCGACGAGGTGCTCCAGGCTCTGCTCGACGGGGACGCGACGAGCGATGCCCTCCAGGATCGCGGCCAGCGTCCCGTCCGGTTCGGCGGCATCCCCGGCGGGATCGGGGTCGCCGGCCCCGGTGGGTGCGTCCACCAGGGGCAGGCGCAGCTCCGCGCACGCGCCGGGGGTGCCCGGCCGGGCCCGCACCTCCAGGGTGCCGCCGTGTTCCTCGGCGAACTCGGCCAACTCCGCCAGCGCGAGTCCCGCGCCCGGTGGCGACCAGCCGCTGACGAACGGTCTGATGGCCCAGCCGTCGGGCAGCCCGTGGCCGTCATCGATGACGGCCAGGACCGCCATGCCGGACTCGCCGTCGATGCCAGGGTCGGCGGTGACGTGGACGTGCACCGTGGTCGCGCCCGCCCGGCCTGCGTTGTCGAGCAGCTCCCGCAGGGCCGCGGCCAGCCGGTATGGATCGGTCAGGACCAGCACCGAACCGGTGGCGTGGATCCGGACCGCGGGCCCGCCGGGGATGCCGGCCTCCCGGCAGTGTTCGCCCACCGCCTGGACCAGATCCGTCAGCTGCCAGGAGCGCCCGCCGGATCTGGACGCCCGGCCCGCCTGCCAGGCGAGTTCTCGCCCGCGCGAGGCGAGCCGGCGCAGCTGGCCGGCCCGCTGCTCCGCATCCGGGCCGTCCAGCAGGTGGGCCACCATGGCCACCGCCGAGGAGTTGCCGGCGAACTCGTGCGCGGCCGCCCGTGTCTGGTCGCGGGCCAGCCCGTTCACCGCGGCGATGGTTCGTGCACCGGTCATGGCGACGGCGAGATCGGCCTCGTCCGGTCCGGCGTCGGCGGCGCAGGGCATGACGACGTCGGCGCCGGCGAGCCGGGCCTCCACCGCCTCGCGGCCGCGCTCCGACCCCACGAGCGCGACAATGGCACTATCGGGCCATGCCCGTCGCAGCGCCGCGACGTCTCGCCCCGGCACCACACGGACGGAGCCGGGCAGCGGTCCCGTCGCGGCGCCGTTACCGAGGAGCTCGTCCATGGTGATCCGTCCCGCTGTGCCGGGCGCGACGTCCCGAGCTGACCGGACGGGGCGTCGGCGATGACGATGGGCCGAACCGTAGCACCGCCCGGCGGCCCCAGCGTCCTGATCGTCGACGACCATCGGATCTTCGCCGAGCTGCTCGCCGAGGTGCTCTGCACCCGGGGGCTGCGCGTTGTCGGCATCTGCAGCACCATGGCCGACGGGATGGCCGCCGTGCAGGATCGGACACCCGACCTGGTGGTGCTGGACCATCGGCTCCCGGGTGACACCGGCGCGAGCAGCGTCACCGAACTGAAGCGTCGCTCACCGTCGACCCGGGTGCTGATGCTGACCGCGGCCGACGAACGCGCCGTGTTGCTGGAGGCGATGGACTCCGGCTGCGACGGGTTCGTCACCAAACGCCAGGACAGCGACGAGGTGATGGCGGCGGTCTTCGCGGTGCTGCGCGGGGACACGCCGATCTCGCCCGACATGGTGGGCGCCCTGCTCGGTACCAGGCCGAAACCGCCCGGGGGAGACCTGACGGCGCGCGAGTTCGAGGTGCTGCAGCTGATCGGCGACGGCCGATCGAATCGGCAGATCGCCGACGAGCTCGGGATCAGCCCGCACACCGTTCGCAATCACGTCGCGCACCTGCTGGACAAGATGGAGGCGCAGTCCCGCCTGGAGGCGGCCGCGATCGCCGGCCGGCTGGGCCTGCTGCGGTCGGCACGCGATGTGGGGGCCGGCGCCTACGCGGTACCGGCACGCGCGGCCGATCCGCCGGCACGGCCGGCCCGTCCGCCGGCACGGCCGGCCCGTCCGCCGGCACGCGCGGCCGATCCGCCGGTATGACCCGCGGGTACGACCGGTCGATCGGCCGACGGCGCCCCGGCCGTCGCCGAACGCCTGGGTGAGCGGACGGAGGTGACGGCTACCAGCCGCGCTCGCGCCACTCGGCCAGGTGCGGCCGCTCGGCGCCGAGGGTGGTGTCGTCGCCGTGTCCGGGGTAGACCCAGGTGTCGTCCGGCAGCACGCCGAACACCCTCGCCTCCAGGTCATCCATCAGGCTGGTGAAGTTCTCCGGTGAGGTCGTCCGGCCCGGTCCGCCCGGGAACAGCGAGTCGCCGGTGAACAGGTGCGCGGGACCCTCGGGGTCCCGGTAGAGCAGGGCGACCGACCCCGGGGTGTGGCCGCGTAGCGCGATCACCTCGAGGTGGCTGTCGCCGAGCGGAACGGTGCCGCCCTGGTCCAGCGGCACGTCCGTGGGCACCGGGAGTGCCGCCGCGTCCGCCGCGCCCGCATACAGGTTGGCACCGGTCGCACCGGCGACGGCGCCGAGCGCGCCCCAGTGGTCGGCGTGCTGGTGGGTGGTGACGATCGATCGCAGCCGGGGCCGGTCCGGTCCGTCGCCGAGCAGGTCGATGATCCGCTCGTTGTCGTTCGCCGCGTCGATCAGCGTCGCGTCACCGGTGTGCCGGCACACCAGCAGGTAGGTGTTGTTGTCCATGGGGCCGACGGACATCTTGGTGATGGTGATCTCGGGAAGCTCGCGAGTGGCCGGCGCTCCCTGCGGGTCGACGTGCCCGGTGTAGGTGGTGTCCACGTGCTTGCTCCGCCCTCGCTCGCCGCTGTGAGTGGCGCCGATCGATGGCGTCACCCTGGTGCAGAGCGTATCGAGGATGGTCGGCGGGAGGCTCAAGCCCCGCTCGGGCCCGAAGAATCAGTGACGGGGCCGGCTCGCGGACCGACCCCGTCACCGTGGGCAAGCGGCTGGTTGCGCCCGAACCGCCGCTGTCACGTCTGTCACCGAGGCCACCAAGCGCTGGTAATCATTGGTAATGACTCGGTAATGCCAACCATAGCCGGGGCGTCCCGGTCGTGCAAGCGCGGCACGAGCTTTTCGTCGAATTCATCCTGTCGCGCAGCGCAATTCGCGCCCGATCGGGTGACCACACGGCGTCCCGTCACCGCCCGCGGTCGTAGGGCCGTTCGCCCTCAGCCGCCCTCGGCACGGACAGCCACCGCCCGCCCGGTGCGCGCCGACTCCCGGGCAGCGTCCAGCACCAACGCGCAGGCCACGGCGTCCCGAGGGTCGACCGGCACCGGGCCGCCATCGCCCACGGCGGCGGCCACCGCCGGATAGAAGGCGTCCCACCGGCCCCGCTCCAGCGGCACCGTCACCGCCGTCCCGTCGGCGTCCGTGACCAGCGCGGTCGCCCCGGAGTCCACGCCCCACGTCTCGCCCAGGGCTACCGGTGACGAACCCGCCTTGAGCTGGGCCTCCTGGATGTCGAAGCCCTCGATCCGGACCCCGGCCCTGCTGCCCTGCACCAGGAAGCGCGGACCGGTTGCCGGGGATGCCAGCCCCGCCGCGAGCGTGCTGCGTGCGCCGGAAGCGTGCCGCAGGTGCAGCTGGATGTCGTCCTCGGCGGTGCCCGATTCCCGCCGGGCGTCCAGCTCCGCGTACACCGTCACCGCCGGCCCGAGCAGCATCAGCGCCTGATCGACCAGATGCGGGCCGAGGTCCAGCAGCGTCCCGCCGCCCCCATCCGGGTCGGACGGCCAGCCGGGCTTGATCGGGCGGGAGCGGTCCAGCCGGGAGGTCAACCGATGCACGGTGCCGAGCCGGCCCGAGTCGACCAGATGACGGACCGTGAGGACGTCGTTGTCCCAGCGCCGGTTGAAGTAGGGGATCAGCAGCCGGTGCCGGCGTTCGGCG